>NZ_FMFG01000006.1:0-8214 GCF_900066275.1 uncultured Faecalibacterium sp.
GATCTCGCCGCTGCGCAGGGCCACGCTCTCACCGGTGTCGCTGTCGCTGATGGGGTGGCCAAGCCCGGCAAACACCCCGGCGGCATTGTCCACAAAGGTCATGGTGCCTACCCCGGCGGAAGAATCCCGCACCCACATCCCGGCGCGCCACTGCCCGGCGGTGCTGTCCCACACGGGGGTCAGCCGGGTCTGGAATTGCTCACCATTGCGGATGTAGACCACCTGCACCGGCGCGCCTGCGGCCGTTTCCAGAGCATCGTGCACGGCATCGTTCGTCTCGGTCAGGGTGTCGTCCATGCGCACCACCCGGTCGCCCAGCCGCAGCCCGGCCTTCTTGGCGGGGTTCGCGGTGCCGTCCGGGGTGTTCAGGTCGGAAAAGCCCACAATGAGCGCGCCCTCGGAGAACATCTTAACGCCGAAAGGCGTACCGCACACTGTTACCACCGGACGTGTTTCCACCAGAGCGCGCACAGTCTTGACGGGCAGCCACCCGCCAATGGACAAAGTGGCCTGATAGCTGCCCGCAGCCTGCGTGCTGGCCGCGTTGCGGGAGCCAGCGGTGCGCAGCGGCTGCACATAGGCAAAACGGGGCAGGGTAAGGGTCTGGCCGGGTTCCAGCAAAATTTCAGCAGGCAGACTGTGCCACAGCCAGCCCAGCACCGCCAGCGCGGCCACCAGAAGATAAGTTGCCGCAATGCTGCCAGCGCGGCGTAGTTTTGATCTGCGCATCGGCAAAAAGCCCCTTTCCGCCATGGAAAATGATACGATCGTCCGGCGATAGTATGCGCTGTGAAGGGCGGAAATATCAATGCAGTGATTGACTTTTGCCGCCGGAACTGATACTATATTAAGGCGGTTTGGCCGCAGCTGCAGAATAGAAGAATACGCGGGTATGGTGGAATTGGCAGACGCGCAGGATTTAGGTTCCTGTGCCGCAAGGCGTGTGGGTTCGACCCCCACTACCCGCATACAAAGAAAAGCGCGTTGGTTCGTACAGAACCAGCGTGTTTTTTCTTATCATGGTAACACTTTTGGTAACACTATTAAGTTTTCAGACTGCTCTCACCAGCGCATTATACAGCATTTCAATGAACTGCACCGCGCTGGGCGCACCGGTCAGCGGATAGCCTGCCAGCTGCTGCACATACTCCGGGTTTGTGAGCCATGCACCTTTAGCTGCCCGGCGGACAGCGCTTTGAATCGCTTTTGGCTCACATCTTCTGCGGTCGGCGATAGGGGTATAGATATCTTTCTCCACGGCCTGCAGGCGGTCTTCCTGCTCACAGACCAGCTCAAGACACTGGCACAGGATACTGTAGGCGCTCAGATTGCGTGTGATGCCCATCGGGCGCAGCAAATCATTGACCTGAGTGGACAATTCGGAAACGATCATAGTTGACACATCCTTTCTATGCGTCAACTCTAACCGAAAAATACTTAAAATTTACCAATTACGTCGATATACGTCGTAAAGCGTCGAAACACGCCAAACAAAAACAGCCCCGAGGAACCGTCAGGCTCCCCGGGGCTGCTGCTATGTATGGCTATTTTGGGCAGGGCGGCTTACTTCCCCTGTGCCTTCAGCTTGTCGTAGGTCTGGTCTGCCTGAAGGGCTGCAGGGGTGAAGCTGTTGTTCTTCCACCACGCGACCAGCGCGGCCACGGTGGTGATACCGGCGGTGACCAGCTGCTCCACGGTCTGGCTCTCGATGGGCAGCACGGGCTTGCCCAGTGCAGACAGCACCTGATTGGTCAGGGCCAGCAGCAGGCAGGCGGTGCGGGCAATGGTACCTGCGGAGATGGTGGGTGCGTTGTAGGTGTGTGCGTTCATAGTCAGTTCCTTTCTCTTTCGTGTTCGTCTGCTTCTAAATCAGCGATGCGGTGGTTGGCCACCTTCATCTGCTCTTCCAAAATGGGGACGCGGCGGGCAAAATTGTTGTGTTCCCGCACCTCGCGGGTCAGCTCTTCCAGCTTGGTGTCGGTCACGGCCTGACTGCGGCTGTTGGCGATCAGCACGCCGATCAGGGTCACCGCACCGGCAAGGATGGCTGAGATGATGCTTTCCACTGGTCTCACCCCCTCACAGTGTCCACCGGCTCTTGTTCGGGCGGGTGTCTACGTGCACCCAGCCCTTTGCCCGGCCTGCCTTGACCGGGTAGCGGCCCACGCCGCCCCAGCCGGGCATCAGGCTTTCGGCGTAGGCGGCCACAGCCAGCGGGTCGGTGTCCTGCACCTGAATGTCAGCGGCCCGGCCCAGCAGGTGCTGGCTGGATTTAGAGCCGCCCACCTTTGTGTTGTGGCTGGCCGTGCGGTAGCCGCTGGTGATGGTCACCGGCTTGCCGAAGTGCTCCCGGATGCACTGCAGCAGCACCACAAGGCCCTCGTCAATGAGGATGGTGTCGGTGCCGTCGCGGCAGCGGAACTCACGCACACGGAATGCGGGAGAGAGCTGCTTTGCACCATCATTCTTCAAACTGTACTGCTTGATCGCCATATGTATCACGTCCTTTCATAGGATCAAGCCGCGGGCTTATTTTTCCAATTCTGCCTTGATGGCTTCCAGATCGTCCATGGTCAGGGACGGGTAGTCGGCGGCGATGTCTTCAAAGACTTCACCGGCGGCAATGCGGATTTTGAAAGCGCGGGTCATAATGCGAAGTTTGAGTGCGTTCAGGGTTTTCATAAAAATCAGCCTCCAATCAAATCAGCCATCATCAAAATAATATCGTTGTTTGCGGTTTCCAGCGCGTCCACGCGCTCCGGCAGCTTCTCCCGGGCTTCGACCTTTTTGCGTGCTTCTTCCTGCGCGGCCAGCTCTTCGGCGGTGTAGCGGATGTATCTCTGCACCGGCACCTGTTCAGTCCATGCGGCCTGCGCAGGCACGCCCGGCACATCGATGACCTTCCGCACATCCCTGCCGCCGTTGGAGTACTCCGCCACCGTCTCGTAGTGGCTCACTTCCTCCACACCTTCCACAGCCGGGTGCTCCACTGGTTCGGTGTCGTCCACCAGATACCCAAGCGTCAGGTCCGGGTTTTCCACGACCGCGCCGGTCTCGTCAAGGATCTTCATTGTGTCACCTCCATGGGGGTCACATATTTGCCGATTCGCGAGTAAGATACTTTTCCGTCAGGACTTTCAGCCGACAGCATCCACTGTCCGCCGGTCTTGCCGGAGTCACTGCGGTTTACTTTTACGCATCCATTTTCGTCCAGCTGCATCGGGGGCACAAAGCTACCGTCGCTGCGCCGCAGGTGGAGTCTGATTTTGCAGGTTTTCCACTCTTCCGGGATGGCAAAGTGCAGACTGGTCGGGTGACCCTCACTGCCAAACTGCAATGTTGCCACAGTGTCAAATGTCACAGGGATCATCGCTCAAAACCTCCTTTCTCAGGCCACGCGCCGCCAGATGTGCACATAGTAGGCGGCAGGCTGCACGGTGGCGCTGCGGCCGTAGATGGCATTAGACTTGGACGCATCCAGACTGAACTTATATACATCAGAAAAGTTATTGTATTCGCCCGTAGTTGCGATCGCGCTGCCGGCAGTGAATGCGCCGGATACCTTATGTTCACCCTTTTTTACATCCGCGACAAAAGAGCCTGTGATGTTCGGCAGTCCGGCCTCCACGGTGGTGCCCGCTGCGTGGCCGCTGCCAGCACCCATCAGTACCCGGTTCTGCGCAATCTCCTGCCATGTACCGCCGAACAGTGCGGCAGGGCTTGTACGTGCGGTGCTCTGGTAGATGCTGCCCACGGGAAAAGGATCCACGCTTTTCAAGCTTTTCAACAGCGCATCCACCTCGGCACGGGTGTAAAAGCTGCCACCCCTCATGGATTCGATCACGGCCTTCCACTGCTGCACCAGCGTGCCGGTGGGGATGCCATGCACACCATCCCGCATCACGCCGCAGACGGTCTCATCTGCGCGCGTGTCGTAGATGTCGGCGGCGGTAACGGCGGTGGAGCCTGCAGGGCGCTTGATCTCGGCAAGGCAGAGGTCGTAGATCAGCTCGGTGCGGGTGATGGCCGGGGCAGCAGGCCCGGCAGAATTCGGGACACCTTCCAGCACCTGCAGGCTGGTCTTTTTGGCGGCGGCATCGTAGCGCAGCACGATGCGGTCAATGCGGCTGCGTACAGGGTCCGCTTCGGTGAGCACCACGGTGGTGGGCTGCTCCATGATGATGCTGCGGCCCTTGAACCGCGCCGGGCGCACCCATGCCTGACCGGCGCTCACCTGCACGCTCAGGCCGCCCTGTGCCGTGACGGAGAAATCCTCCTCGGCGCTGTACACGCCGCTCAGGCGGGTGGCGAGGTAGCCCGAAGCGTCGTCGGCATCGTAGGTAATGCCGTTTTCGGGGTAAGTAATGATATCAGCCATAAAGTCCTCCTAAGTCTTGTGCCAGGTGGGCGTGCCCAGCCGGATGGTGCGGGTGGTGCCGCTGTCCTCGCTCTGGGTGATGATGTCGGCCACGCGCACCATGGCAGTGTAGCCCAGCTGGGGCAGGCTGGCGCTCAACACGTCGCCCACCTGCAGGGTGTCGTCGTCCACGTCAAACTCGATACTTCCGGTGCGCAGCTGGGCCAGAAGCTTTTCGCCGCCCCGGTCAGCCAGCTTTGCCAGATAGCTCTGGCTGGTGCTGGTCTCGCCGTCCTCCGGCTGCACGTCCCGGGCATCGATGTACAGCTCTCGCCGATCAGCGCCGGTGGCGTTTACATCGCCCACCCAGACGGTGGCGCGCTCGTCACCTTCGCCAGCGCCCTGCACAAGGGCCACGTTGGCGTAATCGGTATCGGAAAAGCTCCACCCGGAATTCAGCAGATTGCCCCACTGGGGGCTGTAGCGGCGGTTTGGGTCGAAGGTGGGCCGGAAGCACTCGAAGAGCAGCTTTTTCTTGCTGCCCTTGCCGTCCAGCACGATGCGGAACCCCAGATCACAGGCCTGCCCGATGGTCTGGCAGTAGTCGAAAATGCTGCCGCCGGAGGTCTGCTTTTCAAAGGTGGTGTCAAAGCCGTACTCGGTGCCCAGCTCCAAACGGGGCCACGGCTTTGCGGCGCTCACAAGGCTGCGCATGGCGGCTTCGGCGTTCTGGTTCTTGATGCTCACCGCAGACACCCGCTTGGTCAGCAGCCATGTTGCCGGGTAGCCGGACACCACAAGGTTTGCGTCCTCGTTCTGGTTGGCGCGGGAGCAGATGCGCATGGGGATGCGGGGGTTCTCGTCGCTGCGCACCAGCCAGCGGCCCTCCTGCAAAAGCTGCAGGTTCTCGGTGGTGGGGCGCACTTCCAGCGTGAAGCTGCCCTCGGAGTAATAGGGACTGTCCCAATAGAGGGACACCCACACGTCCACCCAGCCCACGCGGGCAAGGGTGTCTGCGTCCAAAACGTCCAGTCTCATAACGGTTCGGGCAGGATGCCCGCCTCCATCGGGTAAAAGCTCACGGATGCCTGCAGGTAGCCGGAGCCGTTCTCGGCCTGCATGGAGAGCATGTTATCGCCGGGCTGCAGCTCGGTGAGGGTGCTGTCCTCGTCCAGCTTGGAGAAGATGTTCTCGGTCACGCCTGCCCGGGTCAGAGTGCAGGCCAGCCGGTCAGAGGTGCTGCGGTAGATCTCCAGCGTCTCGTCCGGCTGCAGGGTCAGGCCAAAGCCGATGAAGGCCCCGGTCTGCAGATCCACCACCTTTGGATGCGTCACCGGCATGTCGCACCGCAGGGTGGCCGTGAAGGGCACCGGCAGGCTGCCCTCGTTGCGTAGCACTGCCGCCGTGCCGTCCCGCTTGATGCCGTAGATGTGGCTGTCGTAGCAGACAGGAAAGCGGAACGCCTTTTCGTACCCGCCCAGCACGCTGCTGACGGCGTTGAGGTCGTACCAGAAGGGCTTTTCGCTGTAGAGCATGAGCGAACAGCGCGGCTTCGGCGTGTAGCTGGAAAAGTATGGCGTTTTCTGCAGCACGAACCGGGTGAAATAGTGATCGCCAAAGTACAGGGTGCCCTTGGTGAAGTAGTGCAGCTTTTTGCTGAAATCCCGGGCATTGTCCAGCGCATACGCGCCCCAGAACACCACATCGAGGGTGCGGGACATGCCGGAGACGCTCTGACCCTCCACGGTGTCGCCCACCTGATTGACACCCTGCGCGGTTTTCAAGTCCACGTCGATGCCGTTCAGCGGGTCGAGAAAGTAAGGTGTATCGTAGTCCCAGCCCAGATGCAGGACGGCACCGGCATCTGTCACGATCTTGAGATGATCTTTAAAGAGCATAGTGTCCTCCTTTCATCGTTTGCGGGCCTTGGCCTTGTCGGCTTCCCAGCGGGTCTCGCGGGCAAGGTCGGCGGCGGTCTGAGCTTTGCTCTGGATGTACTGATTGATGGTTGTGTCGCCCTCTCGGTGGTAGCTGCGGGCAGCGGACACCACCTGTGCGGTGCCGGACGCAGCCACGGTGCTACCCAAACGCATGTTGTCGGAAAGCACCAGCGAACCCGCCTGCCGGATCATATCGGCAAGGGCAGAGTTGGTCTTTTCCAGCGCCTTGGTGTTGGCGTTGATGGCATCTTCCAGACTGCCGGTGCCGGTGGTGATATCCACGCTGCCCATGCCGCCGGAGCCGGAGGACCCGCCGGAAGAGCCGCCGCGCCCGGACGAACCTTTCTTACTGAAAGAGCCGCCGATCGAGGCAACGATGCCCGCGATGACGGCAGCAAGGGCTACGCCCGCTGCGATCATCAGCAGAGCCTGCGGAGTGCCAAAGCCAGTAGGGAACAGCGCCGCAGCGATGGCATACAGTCATATCAAAACTCCTTTCATTTGGGCATGTAGTAGGTCAGACGCATTTGCAGCTGCATCTTACAGCTGCCCGCGCTGTTTGTGACGATGTAGCCGCTGTTCGTCACGGCAATGCCGGTAGGGGTCTTGCCCCCGCCGCAGGCCGAGAGGTCGGGCAGGTTATGGCGGGCATCCTGCTGCATGACCCACTCGGTGAGCTGCTCGAAAAAGCCGCTGTTCTGGATGTTAACGGAATCCATCTCGCTGTACTCACCGCGAGACAGAAAGAGGTAATTCTTCGCCATTTCCCAGCCGGAGATGTACTCGGTGATGATGGGATCACCGGGGCTGTCCTCGATGGAAAATGCTGTGGATTCTTCTTCCAGCCCGGCAATGCGGAATGCTGCACCGGTGGCTTCCTGCTCGTCGGCGATCAGCGGGCAGGTCTTGAGCCATGCCCGCAGGGCGGCAATGGTGGGCTTTACGGTTTCGCTCATAAGTGACCCATCCCTCCCCAGAATGTGGTGACAGCCTGTGTGGCAATGTAGGCAATGGCTTCACCGTAATCGGCCAAAGCACGCTGTCCCCAGTAAGAGCCGCGCAGCCCATTTTCACCGTGCAGACATTCGCCTTCAGGGTGAAGATAGAACTGCCTGCGTGCATAAGGCGTGTTATAGACCAGCAAGCCTTCGTCAAACTTGCTGGCTTGATTCACGCTGTTTTTCAATGTGCCGGTATCGAATGGCACGTACTGGTCGATGAGAGCGGCGGCTTTCTGCGCGGTGGCGAACTGTGCTTTCTGCAAAGCAGCGGTTTTCTCTGCGCCGAAATTTGCCCGCCAGTCCAGAGACATCTGCACACCGTCTGCCCGGAAGCGATATCCGGCAGGCTGTTCAAAAATGGGCTTGCTCACAGTCTCAGCTCCCTTCCACGTGCCAGTGGGGCAGCAGCGGCTCCCGGTCGTCCGAGACAGCCGCCGCTGTGCAGCACAGGTGCGTTTTTTCGAGTTTGGCGTACTCGGCTTCGGTCAAGGCAGGCACCGCGCCCTGAATGAGCTTCCAGCCGCGTTTCAGGGTCCAGTGCTTGGCCTTTTCCGCAGCAGACAGCGCCGCCCACTGGGCGTAGGGCAGATAGCCCATGGTGCACACGCTGGCCGGGATGCGGATGTGGGTGGTGCGCTCCGGGTCCTTGGCGGTGCCGGAGCCGGAGGTGGAGCGGCATTCCCGCCAGCTGCACCCCGGGACCACCCAGCACACCGGCCTGGCTGTCTCGGTGGCAGTGTCGTGGATGAGGTTCACAACAGTAACAGCTGTCTGCATCACAGAATCCCCCTGTACAGCAGATCGTGCGGGTCACTGCCCAGCGCGGTACGGATGATCTCATAGGCTTCCTGCCGGGTAGCTGCGGTCACACTGGCATTGCTGCCAAAGGCGACGCTGTAGCCGTCGTTTGAGACGC
>NZ_FMFG01000006.1:8495-65513 GCF_900066275.1 uncultured Faecalibacterium sp.
TGGCCTTACGCCTCGATGCGCTTGATGTACAGGGTCTTGGGCTTGGACACCTTGATGCCGTACACCTTGCGCCCCTGCACAGCGGATGCGCCGATGTACTTGCCGGAGCCGCCCAGATCCTGCAGGTGCACCGTGGTCTGCCACTCCATGACGCGGTGGCACCAGTTGGGGTGGCCGCAGATGAACTCGGTGGTGGTTTTCTTGCTGGCCACGCGGGTGGTGTTCTCGAAATCCATGTTGTTGGACTCGTACACCGCAAAGCCCGCGATCTGACCCACTGCGCCGGTCTGCACCAGCTGCTGGGACAGATCGCCCTGCTTGATGAAGCGGTCGTCCTGCATGAGGAGCTCCAGATACTCGGGGCTGACGATCATCCAGCGGCCGGCCTGCGGCACGCCGTTGCGGCTCAGGGTGCGCTTTGCGGCCAGAGCTTCCTTGTAGGCGGTGGAAGCGGTGCAGGCGGTCTTGGTGGCGCTGATGTTGGCACCCGCTGCGCCCTGCAGCGCCTCGATGGACTTCTTGTCGATGGACAGAGCCATGGAGTAGCCTGCGCTGTCCAGACGCTCGGCGGTGATGCCGTCGGGCACGGATGCAGCGTCGAAGCCGTCGATGATCTCGTTCACGGCCTCGTCGTTGTCGATGTCCAGATCCAGATAGGTGGTGGTGCCGGCATCGGCATCCACGCCGTTTGCCTTGTCGTAGGCCTTGACGGCAACCTCAGTGTCGCGGACAGGGATCTTGACCTTACCGGCCTTGGGGCTGCCCTCGTAGCGGTTGTTGAAGATGGTATTGTCGCGGGTGACCAGAGTCGCACGCAGCTTTGCATCCACCAGAGCGGAGTAACGCTCCTGACTTGCATGTGCCATAGAAATCTCCTTTCGTTGTTACAGGTTCAGTTCAGGGTTCAGGGATTTGAAAGCGGCTTCCACACCATCGCTCTCGTTGGCGGGAGGGGCACCGTGCTCGGCACCGGTGGAGACCACAGCCACACCGGCTGCGCCGTCCTCGCCGAACGCCCACGGGTTCGCCTTGGCGGCTTCGTCCAGCGCCTTGGCAATGTCGGTGCTGCGGTCGGCAGAGCCTTTCAGGGCATCCAGATCCAGCAAAGCCCGCACTGCCTTGACGCTGCGGCCCTTCTTGCTCATGATGGCGGCATTCAGGGCGTTATCGAAGGCAAAGCCCTCGGCCTGCGCCTTCATATCGGCCTTCAGATTGGTGACCTGTTCCTGCAGGCCTGCCACGTCCACGCCGTCAAAGGCTTTCAGGCCGTCCTGTGCGGTCTTGAGCTGGGCGTTTGCGTTGTCCAGCTGGGTCTGCAGGGCGGTGGCGGCAGACTTCTCCCGGTTGATGTCTGAGCCGTTCTCCTGCATGATCCAGTTCAGCTGTTCATCGGTGATGCCGGGGATCTTGTTCTTCACGTCTTCACGCTTCATGGTGGAAACTCCTTTCGTGTGTGAGACCTCAGTTTTTTACACTGTTCTCTGTCAGTATTCGGTCGTGGGCGGGGTACGCGCCGCCCGCCGCATGGCACCGTTTGCAGGACTCGAACCTGCCGCTTCCGGTTTTGGAGACCGGCGCTCTTCCGACATGAGCTAAAACGGCATGAAAAAACCACTATGAAGCCTTTTTCTGGGCACATAGTGGTTAAAATGGGGGATTTCCGTGAATGACTTTTACGGCTTCACCTCCACACTGGGCAGGATGTCAGTGTGGAAATAGAGCTTGTAGTGGTAGGGGTCGGTATGGGTGCCGGTGATGTCCTCTACCACATACATGGTGTAGTCGTTCAGGTAGATGTAGTTCTTGCGGTAGGAATCCGGGCCGACTTTCACCGTGCAGACCAGCTCATTGTTTGAGTTGTTGGAGATGGACATGTAGCCTTCGGCTTCCATAATGACCTTATCGGTGCGGGCGTTGTAGACGGTGATCTTGCGCTCACTCTCGAAGTAATCTGCCTGCTTGGAGATGTTGTAGTTGGCCTTTTCGGCTTCGCTGGAACAGCCACACAGCAGAATGGATGCGGCCAGCGCAAGGGCGAGAAGAATCTTTTCCATGGTTCGTTCCTTTCTGTAAAAATGGGCAAAAGAAAACCACCGTCCGGGTGGATGGTGGTTAAGGTTATTCGATGCCGGGCGGGAGCTTGCCAAGTTCTTTCAAAATACTGTAGCAGTCACGAGCATACATCTGACGGTGTACAGTTCTGTCCCACCCATCGTAAAATGAGTTGCAAATATCATCATATGCCGGATCTACAGGAGTTTCCAGAAGAACCTGCTGCATTTCCCTGACTTCCTGTTCTGTGTAAGAAGGTTTATTCGTAGAATTTGGCACCATTTTTCTGCAACTCCTTTATGCAGTCCGAAATAACCCCTTCTGCCTTTTCAAGAACCTGTTCATCCGTCAGCGTGGACTTGAGCAATTCATCAATTGCGCAATCCATTTGCCGAATGGCCTGTTTCGCGGAGCTTTCTTGAAAAGTCGAAGTCTTTTCGATTGCGTAAATATGCCCATCATGCCCAAGAGCAGTAAGCAGCTTCAAATTTGCGTTTCGCGTAAATTGCCGCAGATCACCATTTGAAAAGCTACCGCATGCAGGATGGGTATGAATCGCAATATAGGGTACATCCGGGTTTGGTAGCTGAACAGAATGACCATCCGGCAAGCCGATGATATCCTTCGTCAGCGGCTTCATCTTGATGTCGAACACCCTGCCCACTTCAACATTTTCCGGCTGCTTTGAAGCGACCATGAGAAGGCGCTTGTGGGCGTTTTTCAGCTGTTGCTGCCCGGCGGCATCTAGTGTGTCACAGCTGAACGCCTTAACATTTGCGATTGACTGCATTGTAACAGGTTTTGCTTTTGTGTTCAAGCTGCTGTATGTAGAGGATGCCTTCCGTGCCTGTGCGCTTGCCTTACTGCCCTCGCTCCGGCCAAACTTCGGCACGCTGGTGCGGGCGCTGTCCACACGGCCACCGGTGGCCTGTGCAAACTCTGCAAGGCTCTGGCGGGCCGCTTTCAGGCGCACAGCGCTGTCGGTGGGGTCCAGCCCGGCAGCATCCTCGGCCAGATACCGCTTTTTCCAGCGGCGGACGTTCCGCTCCCGGGCACGCTGCATCTGTGATATCTCGTAGGCGGTGTACTTTTTGCCGTTCCACTCGATGTTCCGGGCGTTCAGCTCCCGCAGCTGCTCCTGTGTCCATTGGGGCGGGTCGCCCAGCTCCGGGAACACCGCGAAAAAGGTGTGGCGGCAGTTCCAGCCGCAAAGGCCTGCGCCGGTACCATAGCCGGTGGCAGCTTCAAAGTCCGGGTAGTGCCTGCCCTTGTAGTCCACAGCGCCACCCCGGTGGAAGCGCCTGCCCTGCCACTCTGCATGAGAAGGACGGGCACCGCCGTGGGCGGTCGTCTCCACAAATTCGCAGCCCATCTCGTCCATGCGGGCCACCTGCAGCTTGCCAGTCGTCTGGTTTACACCGGTGAGCACGGCACGGCGGGCGGCCACCTCGATGCTGTCCTTGTGGCCGCTGGGATAGGTGACCATGGGCATGTCGTCTGCAAGGCTGTCCACAGCCTGTTTGACGGCGGTTTTGTAGTCAAAGGCGCCGGTGCTCACCTTGAGCCATGCGGCGTCCAGCGTGCGCTCAAAGGCCCCTGTGACGGTGTTTGCCGTGGTGGCGGTCAGGTTCTGCCATGTGCCGCAAGTCTGCCGCGCGCCGGCATCCAGCAGGTTGTTCAGGGCGGCGTTCTCTTCAAAAGGGGGCGGCTCCATGTCGTAGTGGTAATAGATCGCATCCTCCCGCTCCATGGCTTCAGTGGCAGCCTGCAAAAGCAGCTTGCGGATGGCCGTTTCGCTCTTGCCGGTGTACTTCGCCAGCAGCTGCACCACGTCGTTGCGCAGCGCCTCGGTCTGCTGGTAGCGCCACAGCTGCCAGTTTGCGGTGGGGGTCACGGCGTCCATCTTGCCGATGCGCCGGGCAACGTCCTGTAAGATCTCGTCCTCGACCTGCTGCCAGAGCTGCACAAAGGCGTCCGGCATCCGGTCAAGATAGCTCGGCGGCAGCATCAGGCACCCCCGAAGGTGAGGGCTTCAGGGCTGCGGTTCTCGGCATCCGCTTCGGCGGCAATGGCCTTTGCATCGTCCTCGCTGTAGCCCTCGAACTCCACCAGATACCGCCAGAACGGGAACTTGCCTGCGGTAACGTAGCCCCAATACATCTGTTTGCGCTCTTTGGGGTCGGAGATGATACTGTCGTCAAAGTCAAAGGTCACGTTGCAGTCGCCCGGCGGGGAAACGGCTGCGCCGCTGTTCCACTGGGCATCCAGCAGCTTGCTGATGGAGTATACCAGATCGGTCAGCGCATTGCCCAGCGCCCGCTGCAGATCCTTGACGGTAGTGTAGCTGCGCTGCTTGCTGCTCCTGATTTCCTCGGCGGTCTTGTCCACGTTCTGCGGGTCGGACAGGGTGCCGTAGGCAAGGCCGCACTGGAACTCCACCCGCTTGAGCATGGCATCCATCCCCCGACGATAGCTTTCATCGCGCAGGGCAGGGGCAAACACCTCGTAAAGGTTCCGGCCATTGGACCCGGAGCTGCCGTTCAACCAGTTGCGGTAAAGGCGCTGCTCACGCTGCGGCATAACGCTCTCGCCGTTGATGTCGGGCCGCAGGGCGGTCTGGTCAACGTCAAGGGCCAGCTGCCCGCCGTCATACTCCCACAGCAGCCGCCCATACTGTTCATCGGTATCATGGATGGTGTCAGCAGCAGCGGCATAGACGCTCACGCCCAGCGGGGAGTGCCGATCAGTGGAATTTCCGCTGGACACTCTGAAATAGCCCCAAAGCGGACGGTCTACATCGGAGAATTCAGTGTGTGGGGAAATCGCGGCCCACTCCTGCACATCGGTCAGCGGGACTTCAATGCCGAGGTCTGCACTGGTCATGGAACGGAACGCCTTGACCGTGATGCTGTACGTGCTGCCGGAAAACTCGTGATCTTCCAGACGGGTATAAATGCGGTTGCCGCGCACCAGATGGTCATAAAAAATAGCCCCGGTCATGCGGCCAGAGCTGTCAAAGCGGGTAGGGCAGAAGCAATCCCCCTGCACAGCATCGATCTGGATGCGTCCCTCCGCATCGAGGAAGGGCCGGAACAGGATGCCGCCCAGCGCACAGCCGTATTCCACCGGGGTGCGCAGATCTGCAATGAAAGGCTGCAGCATGGTGTTGATGCTGTCGGCGCGGGCACTGCCGGAAACAATGCATTCCATTTCAAGCGTGGTCAGACGGGCCAGCTCCGATGCAACACTCTGGGCAAGCTTCAGGCTGTGCAGGGCGTTCTTGCCGCCGTGGCACCACGGCCCGCCGGTATCGTACATCTGCGCCCACAGGATGATCGCATTCTCCATGCTGTAGGACACGTTGGCGCTGACAGTAGTATTTTCACCGAACAGCAGCCGTGCTTTCTCCCGCAGCCAGAAAAGCAGTCTGTCAAACATTACTTTCGTCTCCAATCTGCCCAGCGGATCAGCGGGGCCAGTATCGTATAGCAGAAATAGCGGATGTCGTCCATGGCGTGGTCGTTCTCCTTCACGACGCGGTCCTCTTTGGCTTTGTCGTCCCACGAGTACAGGCCGAACTCCCGGCGGGATGCCGCGCAGCTTTCGTGGATAGTCACAAGCCCGGCCTGCATCAGGGATGCCACGCAGCGGATGCCGTTAAGCACGTCGTTATCAGCGGGGATCACCAGATACTTGCCATGCCGCCGGATGGTCTCAATGAAGGAAGCAGCGGACGGGTCAACCACCACCGCCTGAATGTAATAACCCTTGGTCAGGCGTTCCAGCTCGGCATAGTGCTCTTCGTCCGTGCGCTGCACACGCTCGGCACGGCTGTCAAAATAGCTTTCCTTGATTCGCAGGGCCTTGCCATCATGAATGACCCACAGGCCCATGCTGCAGGGGTTGTGCGTGCCGTAGTCGATGGACACGTAAAACTGCCCGTCGATGTGGGAAGCATCACCGTGAAAGAGGTAGGTGTCCTGCCCGGCGGAGAAGAAAGGGTATACAAGACCCTCGGCAGCTTTCCTTTTACCGAGGATATCACGGGCATACCAGACCGTGCTGCGGTCGTAGGTTGCAAGCACAGCCCGGAGCTGGTCGTCCGAAATGCTCATATTATCGGCAATGGTGAAATGCCCATAGTTGAAGCCGTATTTCGGGTTCTCCGTCTGCTTCTTTTCGTGCAGATTCAGAATGTTTTCGTAGTACCAGTGCCCCTCCGCCTTGGGATTCAGGTCGTGAAACACCTTTCTGTCCGGGCTGGACAGGGTACGGTCGAATACTTCCTTGATGAAAGTTTCGCTGCATTCATTGGCTTCGGTGATGTACGCGGTGCCGTAGGTGTTGCCCTTGATGAGCTTTTCGTCACCGGCTTTGCCGCCACCAGACACTAGCACCACCTTTTCGCCGGTGGCAGTCTGGATGTACAGACAGTCGCGGTTCTGGTAGGTGCCCTCACGGCAGCGGCCCTCAAAATAGTTTTTCAGTCCGAAGCCGTCACAGTCCAGAATGTTCAGCCGGGCCGTCGCAGTGGATACGCCCGCAATGAGGTGTATCCTGCTGGGATGCTTTTCCAAGATGGTGCAGTAGGCCATAGTAATAAGCACGTTCTTGCCGCCGCGTTTGCCGCCCTCAGCCACATTGAACCAGTGGTCGAAGCAACTCCAGAAGAAACGCATCTGGTTTTGGGAAAAAGGTGCAGGGATGTTCATGTCTCAAAATCCTTGATATCGCGGTCAGGCACGGGCCGCTGCAGCAGATCTGCAAGCGTCTGCATGTCGTTATTCTGGGCTTCGGTCGTGTTCTCCTGCGGTTTGTCCTTCCACTTGTCTGGCTTCCGGTTTTTCAAATAAAAAATCTGGGCCGTGACGTTTGCAGGCACAACGACCTGTTCCTCTGCATACTCAATGCGTTCTTCTTCAAGCCGCTTTTTTCCATCCACCATGACCTTTTTCAGCTTGATGGGCTTTTTTACGGTCACGGTGCGTGTCTTGCAGCTCTCGAACAGCTCATTTTCCACAATGTAATCAGCGTTTTCCCGCCCTACTTTTAAAGCGTCGGAAATGTCGGGAAATCGGCTTTTCCATTCATTCAGGGTATCGCGGTGTATTCCCATGTTCTGAGCTATTTGTTCCTGCGTCAGGCCGTCCCTAGCCCATCCACGAAGCAGCGTCAACTCTTCCGGCTCTAACCACTTCTCATACTTACCTTTGCGGCCAATCGCAGATCACCTCATTTCAGACCAAAGGTCTCGTTCACATAGTCACGCTTCGTTTTGTAGACGTTGAGCATTTCGCTTTCAAAACTCTCCCCTCGGAGCCGTCGAGAGTTGGCTGTGTTCTGGTAAAGCGACTGAAAGCACATCGCTGTCCCAGTTTTCTGCATCTGAGGGGTCTTTGCGGGCTTCCCACCATGAAGCAGGTGGTTCAGGTTATACTCATTCACCTTGAATCCGGGAAGGTCAGAGACACCGCAACAACAAAGGCTGTCTCCCAGTTCTCTTGTTCGGTTTTCTCCGCTGTAAAGAGCAAGGCCAAGTTCATGCGCCCTCTGCTTCAGCTTAAGAATATCGCTCTCGATCAGGGCTTTCGGATAGGTATAATCGCCTGCAACCTTCACAAGGCCCGGTCTTTTGCTTGCAAACTTCATGCCCTCGACAATAACGCCGTAGGCACCAGCAGCCTTGAACTTTTCAAGGTTTTCGTAAACCTCTCCGTATACCTCATGCATGTACGGCTGAATCCTGACGATCAGGCGCTTCACATTCGGAGCAACCTTTCTCGCAATTTCAAGACGTTCTTCAAAGGTGGGTGCGCCTTCTTCGAGCTTGTCATAGCTGCTGCACACCATGCTGATCTGCACAACACAGTTGCACTTTCTCAGCAGTTCGAGATATTCAGGCTCTGCGATGATCCTTCCCTTTGTCGAAACAACAAAGGGGTATTTGGTTTCAGCAAAGACGCGCAGAGCGTTGTAGCTCATTCGGTAATAGCGCTCACAAGGCTGGAAAGGGTCGCTCACGCCCCCCCAGTGAAGAGGAATATTCCAATCACACCAGTTTGTTTCTGATGTGCGCTTTCCCTGAATCCAACTCAGAAGGGCTTTCACGCCTTCACCTTTCTGCACCTTGCTGATGTCATACTTTCCGTTCCGCTGCACAAAGCAGTATTTGCAGCCGTGCGTACACCCCTTGTAGGTGTCGAAACGGATAGGCATATCGCACAACCAGCATTGCGACCCGCAGTTAGGCATCTTTATCCTCCATAACGCCGCGAATACAGTTCAAGATGGCTTTTTCAAGCGGCTCCTTCGTGTTCTCGCTGATGTATCCCTTGATTTCTTCCTCGCACTCAACGGGGAACGTGAAGGTCACGGAAAATTCTTTCTTTTCCGAAGCCTTTGTGAAACCGTCCTCCATAAGGCTGTCAATGTAGGATACGCCGGCATCATCGTCCTGCGGAATGTCAAAATCAAAGTCGAAGTCGCCAAAATCGACTTCAAGCAGCTCCCGTTCCAGCTTGGAGAAATCCCAGCCGGTCATTTCGCCGGTCTTGTTCGCCAGCAGGCGGTATTTCTGTTTCTGCTCTTCCGTCAGGCCGGTGTAGCGCACCACGTCGGCCATGTCCACATTGAGCTGCATCAACGCAAGGCGGCGGGTGTGACCGCTGAGAATGACGTTGTTTTCGTCAACCTCGATGGGATCAAGTGCGCTGCACTGCTTGATGCTCTCAGCGCAAGCGTCTACAGCTGCAGGGGAGATCACGCGCGGGTTGTTCTCATACGGCACCAGATCGGAGACCGGCATTTTCAGCAGTTCTTTCTGAATCATCTTTTTTCTCCAAATAAAAAGCCGCCCGGAAAACCGAACGGCAAAGATATCAAAAAATAAGCAGCACCCATGCATTCAGTTTGACGGACAGGCGTAAAACGGGCGGGTGCTGCTGCATCTGGAACTTTCGCGGCCAGATGCCCCGCTATTGCGCCGCCCCCTCATAGGGCACGCAAGCACTCCCGGCAGGGCTCGAACCTGCAACATGCGGTTTTGGAGACCGCCGCTCTACCGCTTGAGCTACCGGAGTATAAAAGCCGCCCTTGGAATCGAACCAGCCGTGTCTACACACACGCGCCGCGCTCCAAACTGCGCTCAGGCGGCCATATAAAAACAGCTCCGGTTCTCCGCCGGGGCTGTTGGTTGGCGCACATCCTGTCAGGAAAGCTACACCTTGGCAAGGATTCTAAGGCCTTTTCTTGGCACGGGAGGTTACACGTGCGGCCTTTCGGGTTGTCTGGTCCATGCGCCATACGGTGCGATACGGCGGAATCGAACCGCCTCCTGTCTCTCATGAGCGGCAGGCTGCCTTTGTTTCAGTGTATCGCATAGATGCGCAGTCCGCGAAACGTGAAGAGAGAAAAATGCCTGCAAAGCCAAAAGGAGGAAAATTATCATGTAGGTTCGTTTCGGAGACTGCGTGTATCGGTTTGCCTTTCCGGCATTGCCGATGGTACTATTCAATCACTTTCGCACGGTTTCTGTACATACCGCGTACATACCGCGTACATACCCGAAGCTGTACAAAAAATCACGCGTTTTTTATGCACTTTCGTCAAAATCGCAAAAAGGTGTTGCTTCCCAGATCTCTGCAAGGGCTTCAAACCCTACTGTGATGGCTCTGGATGCCGTGTGTGCCTGTGCAAAGCCCACCTCAGCGGCGGCCTGCTCACGGGTCTTACCCTCAACATAACACAGGATGATGCACTTGCTGCGGCGGATGGATGCCGTGTCAGCATTCAGCAGATATGCCGTATCAATGGCCGCCTTCTGCATCTCCACATACTCGCACTTGAGGGCAGCCAGCTTTTCCTCTGCTTCCACAATGGCCGCGCCACCGTTCCCCACCTTGTCACTGGTTCCAGAACGACCAGGTGCAGCTGAAACGCTGGATGTGGTGGCGGTAGCGATGCACTGTAGATCTACAATGCGCTCTTCCTGCTGCTGAATCTGTGCCCGCATTCTTGGCAGTCGTTCAAACCATGCCCGCACCAGCTGGGCCTTTTCATTCTTAGGTGGCTTTTCGTTCTCGCTTTCAGGTGTCCATGTGCGGATCATTGTTCCTCCTTTACTCCTTCCAAAAACAGCAGCACTCCGGGTGCTGCAAACGGGACGCGGTAAATTTCAATGTCTGATTGGGTGATGTACTTACGGCCAAACAGCCGTTTCATGTCCTTCCATACGGCCCACGGGACGCGGTAGAAAGCCCTGCCGCTAAATGAGCATAGTACAAAGGCGACACCTCCGAGAGCTTCTGTGCGGCTCAAACGAAGCGCTTGCGCGGTCAACACACGATCAAAGGTCAGCCGGTCACTGTCAGTGTGCTTTGCTTCAAAATTGATGGCTCTTCCGCCTTTGAGAACGCCTTTGTAGTCCGGCTGGGCCTGTTTCGTGTAGCAAGCAAGGAACCGGCCAGCACGGTCCGGGCTTCCAATCGGACGCATCGGTTCTGGGGTCTTTTCGATGTCTGCAAGGCCGATGGATCTGTAATAGGCGCAGGCATTGTCAATGATGCTTTCAAAGCCAGCGCCCTCTGCGCGGCTTCGGGCACCGGTATAGCTGCGGCGAATACTGGCCGCCGTTCTTCTGTTATTCATTGCTCAATTCCTCCACATAGCGCCAGCTTTGGGGCGGGCGAGTGATCTCCACAGGCCGCATGCTCAAAAGCACAGCTTTCATGCTCACGTCTCTCCCTTCAGTAATACTCGATTTCAACCAGCGAGGTAGACACCAGCTCAAAACGTCCATCTTCCAGAGGGATGCGGAGCAGGTGATACTGATCTCTGCAAACGTATGATTTCGGCAGCAGCTCGCTGAAGTCCTCCACGGTGATGGTATACTTCGGAGATCGTGTTCCAGCATATCCGGTCTTTACAATTTCCGGGGAATAGACAGTAACGTGGTAGCATGGCTTTCTTTCAACTTCTGCCTCGGCAGTGGCCGCACCGCAGGATGTAAACCACAGCGTCAGAATCAGCAGCACAGCTGCTGCGATAAAGCAGACCATTCTCTTTTCGGTTTTCATGCTTCACTTCTCCTCCTCAAAAGTCCCAGTCTGAAGGAACACCGAGACGGCATTCTCCATCGCCATCGTTACTGGTCGGTTTATCAAACTGGCACCCCGGGCAGCCATTTCCAGCCGCCAAATGGCAATGGCAAAAATCCATCAAATAATGGGCCATGTCCTCCGGACTCATAGTGTCGGTTTCAGGGTTAGATTTCGCTTGATCATTCATCGTCGCCCCTCCAATACTCCACAAAATAGGTCAAAGTGGATTTTCCGCTGCGCTTTTCCTTGCCCATACGGACGGTGTAGCCGTTCATCGACAGGACGACGACCAGTGCTTTTCGGTCCTCCACCTTGTCGCAGTCAATCTTGTAATGCTGTGACATGTATTCATCCTCCGTGCCGCTACTTGTATAATCAGCAGCAGTTTATGTAACTGTGTTTGTATTTCAGACCTTGAGATCGCTTTGCGGGCGTTCCAGCCAGTCGCGGACGGTATCTTCGGACGGCGCGCCGTCGTCGCACAAGGCCAGAACCGCCGGAACCAGCTTCCGGGCCATTTCTTCATCATCCATGTCCCGGATAGCGTCTCCGATCGTGGTCTGATCGCTCGTTCTGATTTCCAGCGCCAGCTTCACGACGGAGCCGTCCTGACGGGTCCACGAGCAAATAAGGCTCTGGCCGCCGATCTTTTCCAATGTGGTCAACATCGTATCGCGACAGGCGGCGATAATCGCTTCAGCTCTTTCCATTACCTGTACTCCTTTCCAGTTGCCTTGTCCCGCAAGGGGATTCGTCCAATGATCTCAAAACCTGCCCACTCGGCCACCTGCCGAAGCAGGGGCACGAGGAGGCTGATTTGCAGCAGTTTGGCAGCTTCCTTCTGCCGCTCATCCTTCTGCATGCTGCGGAAAGCTGCGCAGGGGGTCGGATCTGCATAATGCTCGGCGTTCCGGCTCATGTTGTCATTGCTCATGTTCAAGCTCCATTCTCCAACAGGTCAAACAGAGTGGGTGCATCCTTTTCTGCATCCGCAGATTCCAGATAGCCCACGCCGTCACGGAAATAATCCGGGTTCAGCTCCACGCCCTTGCCTCTGCGGTTCATCTTCACGGCCTCATACGGCACAGTGAACAGCCCCGCAAAGGGGTCAGCTACCAGCTCGCCCTCGTTGCTGTACCGCTCAATCAGGCGCTGCACGATGTCGATCTGAAGCGGGCAAACGTGGAGGTTCTGCCGCCGCTGGCTCTGGGTGGTGTTTAGGGTGCGCATCCGGTTGATATCGTCCCAGACAGTCATGTCCCACGAGCCGGGAGCGACCACCATGAACGTGGACGGCAAACGGCCATCCTTGTCCAGACTTTCCGCGAGCTTGACGTGTTCCTCGTAGGAGTAGACGCTGTTCCGGCTGAACTTGCGGTATACGTTTTGCAGCTTGGAGGTCGGGATTTTTTCCAGTTCCTCGCGGGTGAAAGGCCGGTCGCCGCTGCTGCGCCAGAATGCGTGAGCGTCAATTTGCCACTGGGCGCGGGTGTATTCCTCTTTGGACTTCTTCACCGGCGTATCGGCATATCCACGGCTGCAATCGGTGGGCAGCTTGCGGAACAGCAGGATGTATTCTGGGCAGCCAACACCCATCTTCGTGCCGTCCTTGCACTGCTCTGTCCATCCCAGACGGTAGGTCTGGTTATTCTCCCGGACAACGTCCGTGACAACCGTAATCATTCCGAAATAGGCGAACCCATGCTTCCGGAAATGAGCGATACAGTCCGCGTGAAACGGCTCAATGGTCGGCGCTGCAAGGCCGGTGACGTTGGCGAACTCCACGCGATCTTTCACATGGATTGCAGCCACGCGACCCGGCTTCAGGGTGCGCAGCAGTTCCGGGGTCAGATAGTCCATCTGACGGAAGAACTCTGCATCATCCGGGTTATGGCCGAAGTCATTGTACGAGGGCGAATATTCGTAATGGTTGCCGAACGGGATACTAGTCACATACAGGTCAATGCTGTCCGTTGGCCAGTTCCGGACTTCTTCCACACAGTCGTTGTTGATGGCCGTGTAATTGTTTCCCTTGACTTCCACTCTCTCACATCCTATCGTTCTCTTCAGGGTCTCAAGCGCAAGGCTACCGAGACCGTATTCTTTGATGATTTCCTCCATCTGCTCGCTCAGTTCATCGTACTGTCTCCACTTGCGTTGCAGCGCCAGCAGCACCTCCGTCTCCGTGTCCATGTACAGGATGTCGATGATGACCGGGGACTTTTGCAGGAAACGGTAGATGCGGTGAATGGCTTGAATGAAGTCGTTGAACTCGTAGTCGATGCCCATGAAAATGGCGCGGTGGCAATGGCGCTGGAAATTGCAGCCGGAACCGGACAGGCTTTTCTTGGTTCCGAAGATGCGGGTGCGGCCCTGTGCGAAGTCCATGACCCGCTGCTCTCTGGTTTCCAGCTCCATGCTGCCGTAGATATCGACCATCTCCGGCACGGCCTTTTTGAGCGCCTTGCGCTCGTCCTCCAAATCGTGCCAGACCACAAAATGCTCGTCCGGCGGTGCCTCCGCAATGATGCGGGCTACCTCGGCGGCGCGAATGTCGATGCTGTCCCGCTTCTCTTTGGCTGCATCCTGCAAGCCCATCGCGGCATCATGGCCGAGCTTCATCTGGCCGTCGGCTTCAAATTCAGCGGGCCGGTCAAGGCTGTTCAGCTTGTGATACCGGATGTCCAGCGGCGGCAGGGCGTAACCATCATCCGAGAATCCGAGATCGGACGGCTTCTGAAGGAAAAGCCCCCAGCTGGCGCACCAAATCCAGAACTCCCGCTCGCGACCAGGATAAAGGGTCAGGTTGTTCGCTTTGGTGCTGTCCCTCTTGAAAAAGCGGGTCAAGCTCTGGCCGGTGTCCATAATTTCGAGGAACCCGGCATAGTGAATCAGCTCTTTGTAGCGGTTCGGGCTGGGTGTCGCGGTGTTGGTCAGCTTATACTTGATTCCCTTGAACTTCTGCATGAAGCTCTGATAGGTCTTGCTGCCGAAGCTGCGCAGTGTGGCGGCCTCGTCCAAACTGACCGCTGTGAAATGATGCGGGTCAATGTCGCCGTCTCTGACGCGCTCGTAGTTGGTCAGGACGATGGGGGCTGTGCTGGCCTCCACTTCGGCCATCGTGCGGCAATAGGGCGGCTCGTCAATGCCCAGCAGGTTCACAGCGTCGGCCTTGAACTCCGGCAGGACGTTCAGCGGCATCACAACGAGCGTCTGTCCGCCCTCGTGCTTCTGTAGCAGCCTGCACCATTCGAGCTGCATGATGGTCTTTCCCAGACCGAAGCGGGCGAAAATGCCACGGCGGCCCCCGCGCAGCGCCCACAGAACGCTCACGCGCTGGTGATCTTTCAGCGCCGGGCTGACCTCGGCGGGGTCAATCTCGATACCGGACAGGGGCGCAATGTCGATTTTGCGCTCCAAAAACTCCTTGTATGTCATTTTGCGTGTTCATCTCCAATTGTTCTCCCTCCCTCACTTCACAGACGGGTTTACACGTTCCACCAGTTCACAGCCGGGCACTGCAGTGCCGGTCTTGAGCAGGGCCGCAATGGCCGTCTTGTTGGGTGCGCGGGTGGTCATCTCGGTCATGTACTCGGCAGGGACGGCAGCTTCATCCAGCACGCAGACGGCCTTACTGCGGCGAAAGCTCACCGCGCACCGGTCACTGCTGAAGTTCTGCCCACCCAGAGCATCGGTCAGATAGTGCTTGAGACTGTCGATCTTGCGCTTTGCGGCTGCCTTGCGGTCAGCAAAAGCCTTTTCCTGCGCTTCAAAGGCCGCAACATCGGCTTCGAGGTTCTTTACCCAGCAGGCGATGTTGTCCACCTTCTCGGCCTTTGCCATGTTCAGCTCTTCCAGCCGGTCGATGTCCATAACCTCGCCGGTCTCCTGATCGATGCAGTCCAAAATCTGCGAGTTGATCTCATACAGGTTCATAGTGCTTTTTACCTCCATTCGTTCAGAGCACGAGAAACGGCCCTGAACGGCGTTTTGCGTTTTGTGCTATAACTTTGCCGGTTTACCCTAAAACCATGCTCAGAGGGCCGCGTATGCCGGTCTGAGCGCGTGTGTACCGGCTATTGCTTTTTTAATGGCCTTCGCCGGGCTGCGTCTGCCAGAAAATTCTTTGCATTTTCGGCTTCCTCTGCCGGGCGGCTTGCCATGAACGCCCGGTTGCGCGGGGCATTCGCCTTTTTTGCTTCATCCCTATCACGGGATATCCACCCGGATGCTGCAGCCTTCCAGTTCTTCATGGGATTCCGGCCCACCTTCCAGCCGTTGGACTCGTAGTAGGCATGGAACCGAATAGCCTGCCCTTCTGTGCCACCCTTCTCCGCAAAGTAACTTTTCACCGTTTCAACATCCGGCGGTGAAAACCTGCTTTTGGGGGTAGGGGACAGCGCTTCAGCGCTACTACTATCAGATACTTTAGTATCTGTTGTACTTTGTACTTTGTACTTTAGGGGCCTTTTGGTTTCGTTTGGTTTCTCAAAAAAACCAATTGGTTCCGTTTGGTTATCGTCAAAAACCTTTTGGTTTTCGTCGGTTTTCTTTGGTCTGCCGCCCTTTCGACCTGCTTCTCGGTGCGCAAGAATAGAACGTTGATACGTCTTTATGTTTTCGTCCATAAATGAGCGCAGGGATTCAAAGGCCACCTGTTCGATAGGCTCAAGCCCTTCCGGCTCTTTGCCGTGCTCCACATACTGCCGCATTTTTGTGAGCACGTTTTTGTATTGCTCAGGTGGCAGGATGTCCAAGATTACGAACTTGTCAAAGGGTATCAACAAGCCTTTTGGGCGAGCCATTTCGATATCGTCCACCACTAACCACCTCCTTCCCGTTTTTGAAAACCAAACGCTTTTCGTAAAAACCATTTGGTTTTCTTTGGTTTTTACAGGTCGATGATCTTAACCTCTACGCCGTAGCCGATGACGTTCCGGCACTGCTGTTTGATGCGGGGGATTGCAACAGCGCTGCTTTTGAGGAACTTCTTCGTGCTGGGGGTGCAGGCCAGATACAGCGTAACGCCGTCCAGACTGGCCTTGGTTCCGCGCAGGTTGTCCGCAATGAACTTGTCACCGTAGACCTCAACACGGCGAATAACCTCTCCCCAGTTCGCAAAATTCTTGCCCGGATACTTCGTAGGGGTGGTTTCCTGTTCAGCCTGCTGGCTGTTCTTGCTCTTGAGGTCGTTCAGGGCATACAGCATTGCAGACATGCAGGAAGCGCACACCTTGATCTCGTTCTGAAGCTCAACAAGGGCACTGTTCAGGCCCACCAGCTGGTCAATGGCCTTCTTCATGTCTTCGTTCTGCTGGTACAGGCGGCTGTCGATAGATTTCAGCAGGATACACACCCGGCTATCATCCGGGGTATCATTCGGTACATCCTCAAGCATGAAGTCGTATGCACCGTTGCGGATATTGACAACTGCCGACACGGAACGACCGATAATGGCTGCGACCTCTGCATCTGACAGGCCCTTACTAAGAAGAAGCTTTGCATTGCGCACCTCTTCCGGCATAATATTTCTTTTTGCTGGCATTTTTCTCTCCCTCATTTCTGCCGCTCAGAACGGCAAATCTTCATCGTCGTTGATAACGGCAAAATCGTCCGTGCCGGTCTCAGCCGTCTGCTGGGCGCTCTGAGCGTTTCTAGCTTCGCGGGCATAACTTTCCGTCTGTTCATCAAAACCCCGTGTAGACGTGCTGTCAGGGGCTTTCGAGCCGCAAAAGCTGACCTCACGCACCTGAATCTCATAGGCAGTGCGGTTGTTGCCCTGCTTGTCCTGATATTTCCGGGTCTGCAAGCTGCCATTGACGGCGATCATGCTGCCCTTGCTGAAATACTGGGCGATGAACTGCGCCGTCTTGCCCCATGCAACGCAGGGCAAGAAATCCGTCTCGCGCTGGCCATTTGCAGAATAGCTGCGTTCGCAGGCGATATCAAAAGAGCAGACTTCCTTGCCGCTTGTGGTGGTGCGGAGTTCCGGGGTGTGGGTCAGGCGGCCCATAATTGCAATCGTGTTCAGCATAGATCAGCCCTCCTTCGGCTGCTTCTGGGCACACGTCCAGCACAGGACGCGCCCAAACTTCTTCTTGGTGCTTGCGGCGGTCTCTGCCGGTTCCACTGTGCGGCCCTTATAGGTCACCGGCTGAAGTGGTTTGCCGCAGCAGGCGCAGATAAAGGGCTGTTCCTGTGCGGGCTGCTGCTTCGGAGCAGGAGCTTCACGCTTCGGAGCAGGCTGCTTCTGCGGCTTGTTCACACCTGCGGGGTTTCGACCTTCTGCCGCATGATACTCGTCCGTGTCGGCATCCTTGGTATCGTCGATGCAGAACAGGCCGTTCAGGGCATACTTGCGGGCGTAGCTGCTGGATGTTCCAGTCACCTGTGCAGCGTCCATCTTGGTTTTTTGCTCCGGCTCTCTTGCGTATGCCTTCACGGAAATGCAGCCACCATCCAGAGATTCCAATTTTGCAGTGGCTTCGATGTAGTGCCACCCCTCAAGAACCTTCGGTTCATCGGAGAGCGTAAGCAGCAGGTCATGAGCCTTGAGAATAGGCTTCACTGCTTCCAAAATGTCCTCACAGGAACGATATCTGTACCCGCCGAAGGTGTTCATCTGCCCTTTAGGGGCCTTGAGTTCGCTCTGCACAGCGGCCAGAGCGGCGTAAATGCTTGTGCTTTCCATTACTCTTCATCCTCCTGATCTTCGGTCTGTTCTGTCCCTCGCGGCAGGAAATAGTAATCATCCGGCGGCTCAAGTGCCGGGCCGTAGCCGTCAAGGGAAAGGTCGTACATCGGATTCATACTGCCACCTCGGGTGCCGGGTCAATGGCGGCAGGGGAGATGTCCGGTGCAGGAATCAGCTTTCCAGCGGTCAAACGCTGCAGAGCAGGGGAGTGCTGCGTTTCGCTTGCAGGCTTCCCGAACTTGACCTCGGCACCCAGATCTTCGACCTCGACCGTGACGCGCAGGCGGTACAGGCTTCCTGCTTGACCGAGGGTAGAATAGACATCGTTCATCAGCTTGTCGATGACTTCCGGGACATAGTTCCCGCCCACAAACCTGCCGTCACTGGAAAAGCGGCCCTGAATCTCAACATAATTTTTTTCCATCTTGTAAAACCTCCGAAAATGTGTTATCTTCGGGTTGATGTGACCTGTAAAATCCATCAACCCTTGCAGCCTGTCGGTGTTGGCGCACCGGCGGGCTGCTTTTTCTTTTGTGCGGCCAAAATCTCTTTGATGCGGCCTTTGCCATAGGTGCCTGTGCTTGCAGTAAAGCGCTCGTTGTCGTCCACAAGGCCCTGATGGATTGCCTCAGCCCGCCTTTCTACCGCTCTTCACGGTGTTCTGGGGCTGCTGGTGAATCTTACGGGGCCGCTTCTCACGCGCTTCGGCTGCAAAGCCCTGCAGCATGAAGAACACCGCCAGCAGGATCAGCACCATAGCCGTAATGAACGCACCGTCCGAAACGATGCCGCCGGTCTGACAGGTGCCCTCAAGGCCCATGCTGTACAGAAGGCCAACGCAAAAGCTGCCCATCGCCAGCCAGTACCAAACGCCAGATTTGATTCTCATGCGGATTCATCCTCCTTGCCCACTTCCGGGAAGAACAGCTCCCCGATTTCATCCTGCGGGATATCAAGCGTCTTGCAAATTTCTGCGATCTCAGTGCTTGTCCAAGGCTGCTTCCCGTTCATCCGCTTGCTCATTGTGTCATTTCCGATGCCGATTGCATTTGCAATCTCCTGATCCCGGAACCCGCAGCTGTGGAACCGGCCCCGCAGCTTCCAGTACGGAATCTGCTGAAACGTTCCCTGTACGACCTTCATCATGCTTTTTCGACCTCTTTTCTTTGATGTGTGCCAGCCGTGCAGGCTGGTTCTTGTCCCAGCGGGCTTCCCGCCAGTATTTGTTCCGCCCGTTCATCAGGCGGTCTCACTTGTGTTGACCTTTATCAAAGGCGGCAGCTCCGGGTTGTCCCGGCTCTGCTTGTAGCGCTCAACGTCCTCAACGCGGAAGTAAAACTTGCTCTTGCTGCCCTTCTCGCCGTGAGAGTAGGCATCCAGCAGACCCTGCTTCCGAAGCTGTAAGACCCGCGAATAGCAAACGCCAAGTGCTTTGGCGGTTTCTTTGGTGGTGTAATACTTCGACACGATATCGAATCTCCTTTCTGTGGGTGGCTCCCACGACCTTGCCCGGCTGGCTGCCGGGTGGTTTCGGCCCCTGCCACAGGGCCATCATCAGGTGGGCTTCAAGCAACTTCGTTGCTGTCGATGTGCTGGGCGTTCTTGCTTTCGTCCACCCACATGGTATGGCTCCAAGCTGTTTCGCTGTGGGCGGCATCGGTGCGGTGCCAGCCATTGCCGCGATTGGTGATCTGCTCGATGTAGGTGTTCTCCCTGATTCCGGGCATCCCCTTGACCTTGTGGCCTGCCTTGTCTGCCTGCATGATGATCAGCAGGTAAACCTTCTCGGTGTCAAGATAGCTCTCTGCCTCGCTCATTGCGTCCAGCAGGTTGTCAGCTTCAAGAACCTTGTAATCGGTGGTCATGGGCTTGTAGGTTGCGCGGTAGTCGATTGCGACGATGTAGGACTTCTTCATTTTTCTATTCCTCCTGTTTGTTTGGTAGTGCTCTCTACATTAGTTATTATACTACTTTTCAATTATTTTGTAAATAGTTTTTTATATTATTTCAGTATATTTTTATTCATAGGGAGTAAAAAATTAAGCACCAGCCTTTCAGCCGGTGCCTGCTGGTCATTCTTTCGTAGAAGATGCGGTGATATCCAAAGCATCTTCAGCATCTTCAAGAGTAGTGCATGATGTCCTTTCAGTTGGGATATGCTCTCTCAGCCACTTCATGCTCATGTCGTGGTAGATAAAGGCCATGGTGAGACCGTGTCTTATTTCGTTGCCCATATAGGTATAGATCAGATCCATATCTTCTTCCGAGAAATCTGTGTCAAGAAAAGCATTGACCCCCGCAAGAATAAATTCGTGGAACCTCCGGTTTCGCCACTCCTGCGAATACGGTGCGGTTTTGAATGCTGCCCGTGAAAGCCATTCCAACACCTTTGCTTCGATATCTTCAACGTAATGACAATCCTCTAAGATGAAAGACTGGTTTGTGCGCGGGTGAGCAATAAACTCGTACCCTACATCGTCAGAATCACGGATGAAACTGCCGGGAAAGCATTCAAGAAGCTTTGCACGGGCTTCTTCTACATCGGCAGCTCTCTGGTGCTCTTTTTCATTCATCGTTTTTCTCCTTAGTCAAACTCAGGCATTGCAAAGATGACCTTCTTACAGCGTTCCTCACTGACCCTGTACGGCTTGTGCCGCATGGTGTTGTCCTGCAAGATCTGCCAGTAAACCATTGTCGGCAGCTCAAACAGGGCGGTGCAGCGCGGATACAGGCGAACTGCCTGATTCCTGATTTCTGCGTCAATTTCATCACGTCTGGTCATTTTCAATCAACCTCCGATTTTCTGATTTCCTCGCGCAGGACTTCGTATTTCCGCTGGTGCCCGCGCTTTTGGCTGTGCCTGATGCTGGCCCAGAATGATTTTTTGCTTGCAAAGCCGAGGGCTTTTGCACAGTCTGCCGGACGACCACTGCATAGCAGCCGCCCCGTTTTTCTGTCCCAAACGGTATACCATGCGTAATACTTTTGTGTGTTCATAAAAGCGCCCGTAAGGCCAGATAGCACAGCCCTCCTAATTTACCGGGCAACAGCCTTGGTCATTGCATCGATAAGCAAGTGACCGCCCATGACGTTGTTCCAGTTGTTGGCCTGATAGTTCTTCGTGTTACGGTGAGGAGCGCTGTGGGTAACAAAATCGCTCATGGCGTTCACCGCGCCCCATGCGGTATTGCGGAACTTTGCAAGGTCGGGGGCCATCATACAGACCATGTAGCTGTCCTTCATCTCCTGCACATGGCGCTTCTGGATGTTGCTCATGTCATCCGCTTCAGGGAACAGCTCGTCAAGGATCTTCCGCAGGCGCACGTCAGATACGGTGGTGTTTGCCATCTGATCTGCACGCTCAGCCAGAGCGTCCATGTACTTTCCGGCCATCTCAAGGCACTGCTGCGCTTCCACCAGCTTGGTGCTGATATCGCCCACATGGCGCACGCTCCACGCCCGCTGTGCCGTGTTCAGGGCGAGGTTCAAGGTATTATTGCAGACCACCCGAACAGGGGTCATGCAGACGCGGACAGCGCCGGAACCGTCATGTGTGTTGGAGAAGCAGACATAAGGCTCTGTCTTATCTCCGCAGATTTCGGAATCGGGCAGCTTTGCCAGCAGCCAGATCTTCTTGCCGTCAAGCAGGCTGCCCGCTGTCTCGTAGTGGACATCGCCACCAATCAGGGCATCCGTGAAGGCAAATGCATCAGCGTTCTGCACAATGCGGTACTTGTCGCTGACAACGCCCAGCACCTTGTTGTCAGAGCTGCGCACATTCGCCTTGTAGCCGGGAATCGGCTCATAACCGCCGTTCAGCCACATATCGCGGGCCTCAACCGTCCAGTCCAGACCGGCCAGACGCAGGGCATCAGCACTGGTGGGCGCTTCCTGCACCATCGTTCCCAGACCGTGCCAAGGCTTCTCGCGGATATAGAACATCGTTTCAACATTTGCAGACATATTTCGTACCTCCAAAAATTATTGTGTTGTGCGGTGGATCCCGCGACCATCCCGGTGAAGTCACCGGGATGGTTTCGGCTGCTGCCGGGCAGCCATCATCAGGCGGGTTGTGTCCAGAAATCAAAATCGACCAGAACATACTCCCGATTCTCCGGTGTGTCCGGCAGGGTATAACCCGAACGATCGTTCCCGCAAAACACTTCACCAAAGTTATTCACCCCGCACGAAACACCTGTGCGTGCATCCTGTTTGAAAATTTTCATCGTTCAGACCTCCTTAAACATCTTCACGCCGGCCACGGTGTAGTCAGCCGCCGGGCCCATATAACCGTAAGCAAAAGAAACGACCGGGTGCCATGCGCCATTGGCGTAGACTTGCAGTGCATCGCAATGCGTCTCGGCTTCCGCGCCGTGAATCCACTGGCCAGACCGGCGGCATACCTTCCAGCGGAACCAGTTGTAACCCCTTGTGGGCACAACATAACTAACGCTGTCCGCATCAGCTACTTCCCGGGTGCGCCTGCCCCGAGCTGCGCTCTCGTAAACGTCCATCATTCCTTAGCCCTCCTCTCAAGCCTTAAACTCCGGGCATACAGAGCCACGGAAGTGAGTGAGACGGATTGCGTGCTTCAGCTCCCTGTCGCTCATGCAGGGGGTGCAGAGCTTGCTGACGAACTTGATTGCCCACCACAGGCCTTCAACAGTCTGACGGTCAAGGACCGCCCGGCGCTCGGTATCGGTCTGGGCGGCGTAGTACCGCGCTAAGGTGTTATTGCAGTCTGCAACAAAGTTGGCGGGGATGTTAATAGAAAGTGCGTTCATATTCAGTCCTCCTTCACCAGTTCATAGTGCTTGATACTGCCGTCCACGAATCTCCGGCCCTGCAGGATCTCCACGTGCTGGAGCAGAAACTCGAGGTGTACCATATCGATGACCCCGCAGGAGCCGGGGTCGTGTAACAGCTGCTCTGCCAGCGCGTCCTGCATCTTGACGGTGGAACAGGTCTCTCCGACGATCATCTCGCCGTTCTCGATCTCTGCGGTGTCGTAAGTAATGTTCAGCTTCTTCATCGTTTTGTACCTCGCTTGTTGATTTTTTACTGATATAGTAGTATTATTTATGTAGGATAACTGTTCTTTTCATTTGTTAGTATACTACTTTTCAATTATTTTGTAAATAGTTTTCTATTATTTTTTCGTATTTTTTTATTCTTCGTTAATTTCTTTATTGCGAGGTGCTATTTATGGGGAACATTTCAAGGATTCGCGATCTTGCCGACAAGAATGGAGTATCCATTTCATTTCTCAGCCAAGCTATCGGAAAAAGCTCAGGATATCTGGCAAACGCAACAAGCCGCGATGCAGATGTCCCTGTGAAGTACCTCCCTGCACTTGCAACAGCGCTTGGAACGTCTGTTGACTACCTTCTTGGAAAGACGGATGATCCTTCTGCAACAGACAGTGACATGCAGATAAGTGACGATTATGGAACATTCCAGTATGATAGGTTTTACGACCTGTGCAAGAAGCAGGGGAAGATGCAGTCACACCTCTATGATCTTGTTGGCCTGCCGTCAAAAGCTGGCAGCAACCTCAAGCGCACCAAAAAGGTGAAGCCCGAAATCCTTGAGGTGTGGGCTGCAGAGTTGAACACCAGCGCAGCATACCTCAACGGTGAAACCGATGATCCTTCCCCTGTACCAGCCCCGGCTGCCCCTGAGCAAAAAGAAAAAGCCCCCCAGTCAGACGTTGACCGCCTGATGGAGGGCTTGAATGCCGAAAGTATACGGAAACTGAGAGAGTATGCAGAGCTGCTCCTGCTTGGGCAGGAACAAGGGAAAGAAAAGCCGTAAAGTACAGACATCCTACTATAATAATAGTGTAAAAGTGTATAAAAGTGTTGTAAATATCACTTATAAGTGATATAATAGCATAGGCGCAGACAGGATGTGGTTATATTGAATGATCTTGAAACACTGCTGCAACTAGTGATGTTGCTTGCAAAATATGGAAATTCAGTTATTGTTCATGATGTTTTCCGAGATGAGCTTGCTGGCTTACTTGCAAAATCAGGTTCAGAGGATAAGTTTTTCAAACGTTTAGCATCGTATATTCAACAGCTTGTGGAAAATGGGGAAGCCGCAATTGGCCCTCCGGGTGCACCGATCGAACATTTGGCAGGGCAAAAGAACCTTTGTGCTATGAGGTTCAAACTTGGAATTTCAAATCTTCGGGTTTTCTTTGTTTATAAAGATGGTTTAATATACTTGCTATCTTCTTTCTACGAAAGACAAGGACACAAAAACACTGAATACAGTACCCACACACCTATTGCTAAAACGCGTTTTGCAGAACTTATGGAAGGAGAATGAAAATGTCTCATAGAACAACATTGTCTGACCTTATCGCTGCCATAGCCAAAAACATGACTACTGCCGAACTTGCAAAGGCCGTTGTAAATATCCAAATTCAGCAAATGATACACGACACCCGCATGGCAAAAGGCTGGACGCAAAAAGATCTTGCTGATAAAATGAGGGTAAAACAAAGCCTTGTTTCCCGTTGGGAAAGCGGGGATTGCAACTATACCATCGACACTTTGATTGACATTGCCGATGCTTTGGGGCTGTCGGTACAGTGCCCTTTGAAGCCCGATGAAAGAATCATGTCCACCGAACCTGAAAATGTGAAGTCTGATGCTGCAAACAACACAGCTTTTAAAACGCCTGACTTTTCTTCGTCAAGGTTGATTCGGTTCCCTGAAACACCTAAAAAGCCAACCGGAGGTGCACACAATGGATGCAAAGCAGTTTGAAGCTGACATTCAGTATCTTGGAAGCTTTCTTACGGAATGCTCTTTTGATAATAATATCATTGATGCTGTGTCGCAGTGTGAATTAACGCATCAGCTCTCCGTTTCTATCAGTGAGCAAGTTCCAATTGATGATCCTTCTAAGAAGGCTGCTTATGTCAGGCTCATTCTTGACGGCGTTTATTCATTGCAGGATGGCTCAGAAGCTTCCTGCAAGTATCACATGGTTATACACGGCAAGTTTATGATTGATAAGAGCGTACCTGACGAAGATTTTGAAACAAAATTGTGGTTCAACGGCTCTGCAGCGGTGTATGGCATTGCCCGTTCAAAAATGGAGGTTATGTCCTCTATGGTTCTTAATCATGGAAAAATCGAGCTTCCAATGGTCAATATGTACGAACTGCTCAAAGCTCAGTTTGAAAAAGAAAACAAAAGTTAATCCTCGTTCTATGTTTATCCTCCGGGAATGACGGGGTGCCATGTGGCGTAGAATATCATTCACTTGTAAGAGCGGGGTTTGCTGAATGCAGATCCCGTTCTTTGTTCGCTATTAAAGCAAAAGCCCATCGGCAAAGCCGAAGGGCCAATGTATAAAGGAACCGTTTCAATCAGTCCCTTCATGTGCGAGCTGGGTTCTTCGCAGCGCGGCAGCGTATACTTCCAGCTTTTTGCGGTTATCCTCTGAGAGAGTTCTGTACGCCTTTTCAATGTATCGCTCGTCCTCCTCAACACCCGGGGTGTTTCCGAGAACAGCCGTTTTATCCTGCATCTGCGTGTTACCTCCATGGTTCCATTTTTTGTTTTGTTGACCTCGCCAAAGCTCACAAAACAACTGCTCACAACCATATGTTACATCAAACGGTTGTTGCTGTCAACAAATATCAAAAAATTTGATGCTTTTGCAATTTCAACCGAAAGGAGCAGAACGATGAAAAAGAGAACGAACACAGCGTTTTGGGTCGAGAAGGAAAAGCGTTGGTGCATCGCGGTGCAGAAGAACGGCACCCGCAAACGGTTTTACAGCAGTACGCCGGGCCGCACCGGCCAGCGGGAAGCAAACGCAAAAGCGGATGCATGGCTTGATGATAGCATCAGAGATGGAAAAAAGAAGGTCAGCGCCCTTTATTCAGAGTGGGTGGAAGAGCTGAAGCTCACCTGCGGCACATCCTATGTTGAGCAGTGCAAGAAATACGGAGATTACTATATTCTGCCTGTCTGTGGGGACATCCGCATTGACGAGCTGACCGAAGGCGATCTGCAAAAAGCCATCAATATGTCTTTCAAAAAGCGATGCCTTAAAAAGGAGCGTCAGCGTAGGTCAAGCGACAAGCCTTTGAGCCGCAAGACCATTATGACGATCCGCTCAACGGAGATCAGCTTTTTGAAATGGTGCCGCCGGAACAGGTACAGTACGATGTTCCCTGAGCTGTCTATCCCGAAGAATGCCCGCATGGGGAAGAAAAAGATTTTACAGCCGACCGCTTTGAAAGTTCTGTTTGATGTGGACACTCGCCTTTACTATGGCAAGCTGGTCTTTGACGAGTATATCTATGCCTACCGGTTTGCAGTTGCTACAGGTGTACGCCCCGGTGAACTTGTAGGGCTCTGGTATGGTGACGTCAAAGGGAACACGGTCAATCTGCGCCGCAGCATCAACCGGTTGGATGAGGAAACCACCGGCAAGAACGAAAACGCCATTCGCTCATTTGACATGGGCGAGGAAGCCCATGAGGCCTACGAAGCGCAGGTAGCCTTGCTGAAGGCTTCCGATATCCCGCTGAACTATACCACCCCTTTGTTCCAGATCCCGAACCAGAGAGCTTTATTCAAGCGCTGGAAGAAGTACCAGCGTGACAATGGCATTGAGCCTCAGGTCACGCTGTATGAGATGAGGCACACTTTCGTCAGCATTGAATCAGGCGTATTGACCGACAGCCAGCTGAAGATGCTGGTCGGTCACAGCAAGAACATGGACACTGCCGGAGTGTATCGACACGAGCTTGACGGTCAGAGGGAAGATCTTGCTGCCGCTACCACCGCGGCATTCAAAAAGGCACAGGCCTGACTCTGGTAACAGTTTTGGTAACACTCTTTTTTGTAAACGTAGCAAAATACATGGACTACAAGCCAACCACACTACCCTTTTAGCAAGTGCTTAGGCGCGTTGCAGATATGCTTTTGACGTTACTCAATCATTTTTTGTTGTTCGACCCCCACTACCCGCATAAGAGAAGAAGCGCGATGAGTTCTCAGAATTCATCGCGCTTTCTTATATAATAAATCGTGTTGTTCGAGGTCTGCTCCCTCGCACAAAAAGAAACCGGTACAAAATGAGTACACCCCTGATAGACATTCCTATTGATTGGGACCCGCAGGCTAAGCAACAGCAACGGGTTGCGTTAGCTGATTTTTCCGCAGCCCCTTGGCAGGGCTTTGAAAAATCAGAACGCGGCCCCAACAACTCCTCCCTGTTTCAGCCGCAGGCTGCGGTCATCGTTGTTGCACTGGGCTGATTGCTTGCGGCATAAATGCCGCCGCCTTGTTCGAGGTTCCCTCCCTCGCACAAAAAGAAAAACCAGCACACAATGTGTACTGGTTTTTGGTGCGAGGGAGGGGACTCGAACCCCCAAGGATAAACCACACGCACCTCAAACGTGCGCGTCTGCCAGTTCCGCCACCCTCGCATACCGTATTGTTTTCGCAGCCCTGAAATCTCTGAGGTGAAAGACCGTGATGCGGACTGCTTGAATATATTACCACGTTCCCGGCAGATAGTCAAGCGCTTTTTCTCTTTTTAAATGAAATTTTTGGGCCGTCATTTCTTAAGAATATGTTGGTTGAAATGCATGGATGGGTGTGATATTATAAAACTAACTATCTCTGCTCAGTTGTTTTGGCAGCAGGGAAGAAGATGATAAGGATACGGCGGAAATGCATTTCTGCGCAGGGTGCAGACCGACCGGTTTTTTGAAAGGAATTTGAGTGGACGCAGGAATGAACGAGAAAAAAGAAAATGTTATTGTAAACGGTTTTTTCTGGCGCTTTGCAGAGCGGTGCGGTGTGCAGCTGATCTCAGCGGTGGTGTCCATCCTTCTGGCGCGCATCCTTACACCCGATGATTACGGCAAGGTGGCACTGGTGACGGTGTTCAACAATATCATGTATGTCCTGCTGGACTGCGGCATTGGCACCGCGCTGGTGCAGAAGAAGGAAGTGGACGAGCTGGATTACTCGTCGGCGTTCTTTTTCAGCATTGTGATCAGCTTTGTGCTGTATGGGGGAATGTTCGTGGCGGCACCGTATCTGGCTGCTTTCTACAATGACCCCAGCATGACCCCGATCTTTCGCGGCATCAGCCTGACAGTGGCGGTCTGCGGCATCAAAACGATCCAGCAGGCGCATGTGACCCGGAACATGAAGTTCCAGTATTTTTTCTATTCCGCCTTTGCGGGCGCGATCGTATCCACGGTCCTGGGTCTGGGCCTTGCCTATATGGGCTTTGGAGTCTGGGCGCTGGTGGTGCAGCAGGTATCCAATATCACGGTGGACACGCTGGTGTTGTGGAAGCTGTCCTCCTGGCGGCCTAAGATGGAGTTTTCGTGGCAGCACCTGAAAGGGCTGCTCTCTTATGGCTGGAAGCTGCTGGCCTCGTCGCTGAGCAGCGTCATCTACAACAACCTGCGCAGCCTGATCATCGGCAAGATGTACACCTCGGCGGATCTGGCGTATTACAATCAGGGCGATAACCTGACTTATAATATCGCGTCAAGCGTGGATACTTCCATTGAGAGCGTTTTGTTCCCGGTCATGTCCTCACTGCAGGATGACCGTGCGCAGGTCAAGAACATGACCCGCCGCTCCATCAAGACCTGTACCTATATTATTGCGCCGGTGATGATGAGCACTGCGTTCTGTGCCGAACCGCTGGTGCGCCTGATCCTCACCGAGAAGTGGCTGCCCTGTGTGCTGTTCCTCAGGGTGTTCTGTCTGGGGTATGTGTGCTGGCCGATCATCACGGCAAACCTGAATGCAGCCAAGGCGGTGGGCCGCAGCGATCTTTACCTGAAATGTCAGCTTTTGAACGAAGGGGTGTGCATCCTTCTTCTGCTGGCAACATTCCGTGTCAGCGTCGAGGCCATTGCATATGGTATGCTGATCACGAATATTGTGACCCAGATCCTGGATGCACAGCTCAACAAAAAGCTGATCGGCTATGGCTATCTGGAACAGATGCGTGATATCCTGCCGACCCTGCTGCTGGCAGCGGGCGCGGGCCTGTGCATGTATCTGGTCATTTTCCTGCACCTGCCGGATCTGCTGACGGTGATCATTCAGGTGGTGGTTGGTCTGGGCATTTATCTGACAGGCTCTGCCATTCTGGAATTGGACACCTTTGAATATTTCAAGGATGTGCTGGCTCCGTCCATCCGGCAGAAGCTGAAACGCTGAAACCGGCATTTTGAATCGTGTGAAAATCCGTCGGGCGGGTAATGTCCGACGGATTTTTGTTCTTTTTGTCTAAAGTATACAAGAAGAAACATTAAAAACCGGCAAAGCGACCATTGAAAAAACGCAACTGATATACTAGAATATAAGTACAAGAGCGCGGCACACGGCTGCGCGGAAAATGCAAAGCAGAAAATATAAAACAGGAGGATTTTCCTATGCCTATGAAAATGGGTTGGCGCTGGTATGGCGAGGGCAACGATCCCATCAGCCTGAGCGACATCAAGCAGATTCCCGGCGTGACCAGCATCGTCTGGGCGTTGCACGACAAGATGCCCGGCGAGATCTGGGAGATCGACGAGATCCAGAAGGTAGCCGATCAGATCCACGCTTACGGTTTTGACATGGACGTGGTCGAGTCGGTCAATGTCCACGATGACATCAAGATCGGCCTGCCCACCCGCGACAAGTACATCGAGAACTACAAGCAGTGCATCCGCAATCTGTCCAAGTTCGGTGTCAAGGTCATCTGCTACAACTTCATGCCGGTGTTCGACTGGACCCGTACCGATCTGTTCCACCCCGTGGGCGACGGCTCCACTGCACTGTTCTACGAGAAGGACAAGATCAAGGGCGATTACAAGGCTATGGCTGAGTACATCATGTCCTTCACTGAGAAGTATAACATGACCTTCCCCGGCTGGGAGCCGGAGCGCATGGCAAAGCTGGACGAGCTGTTCAAGGCTTACGCCCCTGTCACCAAGGAAAAGCTGTGGGAAAACCTGAAGTACTTCCTGGAAGCACTGATGCCCACCTGCCATGAGTGCGGCATCAAAATGGCTATCCATCAGGATGATCCCCCTTGGGATATCTTCGGCCTGCCCCGTCTGCTGGTGGATGCCCAGAGCATCGACCGCTTCCTGAGCATGGTGGATGATCCGTACAACTGCCTGACTCTGTGCACCGGCAGCCTGAACGCAAACCCCAACAACAACTGTGCCGAGATCGTGCGCAAGCACTGCGACCGCATTGCCTTTGGTCACATCCGCAACATCCACCACTTCCCCAATGGCGACTTCTCCGAGGCTGCTCACCGCGACTGCTGCGGCGAGACCGGCATCATCGAGGTGCTGCGTGCTTACCATGACTGCGGCTTTGAGGGCTACATCCGTCCCGACCACGGCCGTCAGCTGTGGGAGGAAGGCCCCGGCAACTGCCGCCCCGGTTACGGCAAGTATGACCGTGCTCTGGGCGTTCAGTACATGCTGGGTGTCTGGGATCTACTGGATCGTCTGGATGAAGAGAAAAAGAAGGGCTGATAAATATGAAGCTGTCTGAGATCAAAAACGGCAATCTGTCCGCCGAGTGGGCAGAGAAGGGCTATGAGCTGCCCAAATTCGATATCGAGGCTGTCAAGGCCAAGACCCACGCCGAACCCACCTGGGTGCACTTCGGCGCAGGCAATATCTTCCGTGCATTCCCGGCTGCCATCCTGAACGATGCGCTGAACACCGGCAAGTATGACCGCGGTGTCATCGTGGCCGAGAGCTTTGACTACGAGATCATCGACAAGGCTTATCGTCCCTACGACAATATGAGCCTGCTGGTCTGCCTGAAGTCCACCGGCGAGATCGAGAAGAAGGTGGTGGCTTCCGTTACCGAGAGCCTGAAGGCTGACTACTCCTTCGGCGAGGACTGGGCACGTCTGGTGGAGATCTTCCAGAACCCCAGCCTGCAGATGATCTCCTTCACCATCACTGAGAAGGGCTACGGCGTTGCTCCTGCTGATCTGGAGCGCGGCCTGACCCCCGTGCTGGCCATGGGCAAGGTCACTGCTCTGCTGTACGAGCGCTTCAAGGCCGGCAAGCTGCCCCTGACCGTTCAGAGCATGGATAACTGCTCCCACAACGGCGATAAGGTCAAGAACGCTGTCCACACCTATGCTGCCAAGTGGGTGGAGCAGGGTCTGGTGCCCGCCGAGTTCCTGGCCTATGTGCAGGACGAGACCAAGATCACCTTCCCGTGGAGCATGATCGACAAGATCACCCCGCGCCCGGATGCCAAGGTCCAGCAGATGCTGGCCGACGACGGCTTTGAGGACAACTACACCATCGTCACCGAGAAGCACACCTTCACCGCTCCCTTCGTCAACGCCGAAGAGACCCAGTACCTGTGCATCGAGGATCACTACACCAATGGTCGTCCTCCGCTGGAGCTGGGCGGTGTGCTGTACTGCGACCGCGAGACCGTGGACAAGATCGAGAAGATGAAGGTGTGCACCTGCCTGAACCCGCTGCACACTGCCATGTCCATCTATGGCTGCATGCTGGGTTACACCCTGATCTCCGCCGAGATGGCCGATGAAGACCTGCGTGCTTTCATCCAGAAGATCGGCTATATCGAGGCCATGCCTGTGGTCGTTGATCCCGGCGTGCTGAACCCCTATGAGTTCATCGGCGCTGTCATCAACCGCCGCCTGCCCAACCCCTTCATGCCGGATGCTCCCCAGCGTATCGTAACCGATACCTCCCAGAAGCTGGCCATCCGCTTTGGCGAGACCATCAAGGCCTACGAGGCACGCGGTCTGGACAAGAGCAACCTGATCCTGATCCCGCTGGTGCTGGCAGGCTACGCCCGCTACCTGAAGGGCATCGATGACAACGGTCAGGCCTTTGAGCCTTCCAGCGATCCGCTGCTGGCTGAGCTGCAGGCCATCGTGGCTCCGCTGGAGGTCAAGGAAGGCGAGCAGGACTTCAGCTGCCTGAAGAAGCTGTATAGCCGTGTTGACGTGTTCGGCGTGGATCTGTATGCCGTTGGTCTGGGCGAGAAGATCGAGGCAATGGCCAAGGAACTGTTTGCAGGCCCCGGCGCTGTGCGCAAGACCCTGCACAAGTATACGCTGGCCCGCTGATCGGCTGACGCAATAACAGAAGCTATCTTCGCACCCGCGCTGCGCTTTGCTTTGCCGCAGCGTGGGTCTTTATAAAAGAAAAGAACTGCTGAACGAAATGTCAGCAGTTCTTTTTTGCATGTGCATATTTTTTGGGATTAACCTTTTCTGCAGTCGTGCAGCTTTTCTTTGGGCAGGATGCCGGCCAAAAACTTCCACACCACTTCCATGCGGTCGTTCAGTAAGTAAGCTTTCTCTTTTTCTACGTAGAGGTACACCGCATTGTCCGTGCGGTAGGCGCAGTAAAAGCTGTCCCATGTGTGGCGGCTGGTGGGTTCGGGCTTGTCCTGCTGGCCGTACATCCACACAGCAATGCCGGTGTCGGCCAGTTCCACACGGTAGAAGGCACGCGGCAGGTGCATCTGTTTGATCTGCCGGGAAACGCTGCGGAAGAACGAGTAAAAGTAGCTCACCGGCAGGCCGATGCCCACAATGGCAAGCACAGCAGCCAGCAGCCCGGCACCCGGGCGCTTGCCCAGCTGCGAAAGGCAGACGGCGGCAAAAGCCAGCATGATGGCGGCAAAAACAGCGGGACGCAGCCATGCTTTGCGGTGATGGAATGCATCGAACACGGCAAAATCGCGGAAGCCCTGCTCACCCATGGTGGTGGAAACGGAGATGGTCTGGGACATAAAGTCGCCTCCTTTGTATTTACAGGCATCGTACCACAATTGCGCGGTTTAGGCAAGAGAAAAACATGCAAACCTTGCCAATCCGGCCCAAAGCGTGGTACAATAAATCGTTACCAAACGAAAGGAGGCGGCAGGCTTTGCAGCACCGCAAGCGGCAGATCACCCTCAAGCAGCGCATGGGCTTGTGTCTGGCAGCATTTTTTGCGGCCTTTGCCATGCAGCTCACGCTCAATGGCTACCAGTCCAGAGCAGTGCAGGCAGTACAGGACGCGCAGATGGGCTGCTTCAACGCCATCAGCCGCTTTCAGGGCGGTGTGGAAAGCTCTATCTCCGTGCTGGAGAACTACCGCTGGGAGAACAGCGAGCCGGAGGAGATCATTGACCGGCTGCAGTCGGCATCTTCCACCTGCAACGCATGGCTCTGGCGCATCGGTACCAGCCTGAACAGTCTGGAAAGCGTCAGCGATGAGCAGCGGGTGCTCTACAGCGCAGTGGATACGGTCTATCAGACCTACACCGGCCTGCTGGATGAGCTGGAAAACGACCTGCTCAGCGGCAACGATGCCGCAGCTTCCCAGCTGTATTATGCAAAGGTGGTGCCCTGCGGCGATTACCTGAGCCAGTACACCCTGCAATTGCTGGAAACCGCCATTCAGGATTCCCAGACCACCTACACCACCATCTCGGCCCTGAACGAGCGCATCACCATGCTGCAGACGGTGGTGGTGGCGCTGTGCGTGGCGCTGGGCTGCGTTACCGGTTTGATGGTCATGCGTCTGCTCACGCCGGTGCAGCAGATGATCGCTGCCTCCCGCGCCATTGGCAAAAGTGAGTTCGACACCCCGGACATCCCGCTGCCCAAGCAGCCGGAGATCGCTCAGCTGGCCGAGTCCTTCAACATCATGAAGCACTCCATGGCCCAGCAGGTGACCACCCTGCAGGAGAAAAACGAGATCGAGCGGGAGCTGCACCGCCAGAAGACCGAAGCACTGGAGCTGCAGAACCGCATGGAGCGCAGCCGGCTGCAGCAGCTGCGCAGCCAGATCGACCCGCACTTTCTGTTCAACACCCTGAATGTGATCCAGCAGACCGCCGGTACCGAGACGGCCTACCGTACGCAGGCGCTCATCATGGCGCTTTCGCACCTGCTGCGCTACAGCCTGATGAGCAACGATGAACAGGTGCCGCTCTCCCGTGAGGTGCGCATCGTGGATGAATATTACTCCATCTACCATGTCCGCTTTGGTGAGCGGGTGCGTATGGAGTGGCGCATTTCCGATTCGCTGGATCTTACCGAGACCATGGTGCCGTCCTTTATTTTACAGCCCATTGTGGAAAATGCCTTCAAGCACGGCATCTGCCCCAAAGAGGAGGGCGGTGTGGTGCGCATCCGCGTGAACCCTCTGCGGGAGAAGGGACTGCTGTGCATCCGCGTGGTGGATAACGGCGTGGGCATCCAGCTGGATCAATTACGACAGCTGCGCGGGGCGCTCAGCCAGCCCGGTGAGCGCTGGGAGCATATCGGCATTTATAATGTTGCGGCCCGCCTGCGTCTGCTGGATCGGAACAGCCGCTTTGTGATACGGTCCCATCCGGGACGCGGTACGGCGGTGGTGCTGTATCTGCCATTGGTGGAGAATGAGGAGGAGTTTGAGGAATGATTCGTCTGTTGATCGCGGATGATGAAGCACTGGAACGGGAAACGCTGGCGGACATCGTGGCCCGCCGCTTTGAGCACGAAGTGACCATCGAGACTGCCGAGAACGGCCGCAAGGCAGCGGATACGGCGGTGCTGTGGGGCGCAGACCTGATCCTGATGGACATTGAGATGCCCGGTATGAACGGTCTGGATGCAGCCCGCGCCGTGCTGGAACAGCGCCCGGAGTGCAAGGTGATCTTTGTTACAGCCTACAGTCTGTTCCAGTACGCCCACGAGGCCATGCATCTGGGTGCCTGCGATTATCTGCTCAAGCCGGTGAACCCGGACGAAGTGGAAGCTTCCATCCGCAAGGCCATCCGTCAGATCGAGGCGGGCCGCCGCCTTGCGGAGCTGGCTCCGGTGGAACCGGAGCCGGAAGCTGACCCGGAGAGCGATGCCGCCGAAGCAGGGGAGAACGACCGCAATGCACTGGTCATGGCCCATGTGCGCAAGTATATGGAGGATAACTATATGTTCGACCTCTCGCTGGACAGTGTGAGCGAGATCCTGCATATCAGCCCGGCGTATCTCTCGGCACAGTTCAAGAAGTACCAGAAGATGAACTTTCTGGACTGCCTGACCGAACTGCGGATCAACGCTGCCAAGGAGCTGCTCACCGACCCGTTCCGTTCGGCAGCAGAGGTAGCTTCCATGGTGGGCTACGAGGATTCCAGTTATTTTGCCCGCACCTTTAAAAAACGCACCGGCATGACCCCCACCCAGTACCGCAGGGAAGCGGCCAAGGCTGCACGGGAGGCCCGCCTGTGACCCGCCGTCAGATGCTCACCGCCCTGTTCGGCGCAGCCGTGCTGGCACTGCCGGTGGCGGGCTGCGGCCATCAGCCGGTGCAGGACGAGCCGGGGGCGGAGCTGATCCTGCGCTATGCGGAGAACCAGCCGGAGGATTATCCTACTACGCAGGCAGCGCTGGCCTTTGCAGACCTTGTAGCCCAGCGCACCGATGGCCGCGTGAAAGTGCTGGTGTACAGCGGGGGAGAGCTGGGCGCGGAGCAGAGCGTGATCCAGCAGATGCAGTTCGGCGGCATTGACTTCTCCCGTGTGTCCCTCAGCCAGCTGGCAGAGTACGAGCCGGCGCTGAGCGTTTTGCAGCTGCCGTATCTTTACACCGATGCCGACCAGATGTGGCGGGTGCTGGATGGGACCATCGGCGACGAGTTCCTCTCCACGCTGGAGTCGCTGGAGCTGACCGGCCTTTCCTGGTTCGATGCCGGTGTGCGCAGCATCTACACCCGGCAGAAGGTGACAGGCCTTGCAGATCTGCAGGGCCTGACCATCCGCGTGCAGGAATCGGACATGATGAGCGAAATGATCACCGACCTCGGCGCAAAGCCGGTAAAGGTAGTGTATAGCAAGGTGTATGCCGCCCTGCACAACGGTGAGATCGATGGCGCAGAGAACAACTGGCCCAGCTACGAAGCCATGGGTCACTACGAGGTGGCACCTTACTTTTTAAAGGATGAGCACACCCGCGTGCCGGAGGTGCAGCTTGCAAGCCCTGCTGTGATGGAAAAACTGGCCGCACTGGACGAGCGCTACCCGGAGATCATTCGCCTGTGTGCCCGGGAGAGCGCCAAGGTGGAGCGCAGGCTCTGGGCGCAGCAGGAGGCGGAATCGGAAAGTGATCTGCGTGCAGCAGGCATTGAGGTGACAGAGCTGGACGAAGAAGAAAAGGCAAGGTTCCGTGCTGCTGTGCAGCCGATGTATGATCGGTTTGCCCAGCAGGGCGAATTGATCGCCCGCATCCGGCAGGCATAAGCCCCACAGCAAAGCCCGGAAAAGATGGGCAAAGAAATCAGGAAAACAGAATAAAGAACCGGCAAAGCGCTGTGTGCTCTGAACCCCAAAGGGAAGGGCATCCAGCGCTTTGCTTCTATCTGGAATACAGAAATGTATCCATCTGTTAGGCGAAGGTGCACAAACAAAAAGCAAAGCACTTGGCATTTTTCACAAAAGAAATTCTGACATTTTTTCAAAAAACAGGACATTTTTTGAAAGCCCTTGTTTCGTTTAAAAAAATTTGCTAAAGTGTGTACAGTAAATGAACGGCATGCGGGTCCTGTGCAGACCGTGCTGTTCGGGAGATTTAAGGAGGACGATTTATTATGAAAAAGATCACTCGTCGCAGCTTTCTGGCAGCAGCCGGTGTTTCCGCCGCTGCTCTGGCTCTGACCGCATGTGGTGGCTCCAGCAATTCTGCTGCTGCTTCCACCTCTACCGCAGCTTCTTCCACCGCAGCTTCTGCTGCTGGTGATGCTACTGCTGCTGCAAACGATCCCAAGGTGACTCTGGTCTACGCCGAGGTCAACCCGCTGGATACCATCGTTGGTCAGACCGCTACCCACTTCAAGGAGAAGGTCGAGGAGCTGACCGGCGGTTCCGTCGTCATCGACGTGCAGGCTTCCGGCGTTCTGGGTTCTGAGAACGACGTTCTGGACGCAATCCTGGGCGGTTCTACCTCCATCGATATGAGCCGTATCTCCGCTTTTGCACTGACCAGCTACGGTTGCAACAAGTCCAAGTTGCTGTCCATCCCCTTCACCTTCGAGAACCGCGCACACTTCTGGAACTTCGCCAACAGCGATCTGGCACCTGAGTTCCTGAACGAGCCTCAGGAGCTGGGCCTGCCCGTTCGTGGTGTCTTCTACGGCGAAGAGGGCTTCCGTCACTTCTTCACGGTCAACCCGGTCTCCGGCATCGATGATTTCAAGGGCCTGAAGCTGCGCGTGTCCAACGACCCCGTTATGAACGGCATGGTCGAGGGTCTGGGCGCTAACCCCACCGTCGTTTCCTTCGGTGAGCTGTACAGCGCACTGCAGACCGGCGTTGTGGATGGTGCTGAGCAGCCCATCGCAAACTACAAGTCCAATGCATTCCCCGAGGTTGCCAACAACCTGATCCTGGACGGCCACACTCTGGGCGCTATTCAGGCTGTTATCACCGATAACGCATGGAGCAAGCTGACCGAGAACCAGCAGGCTGCCATCATGGAGGCCGGTGCTGATACGCAGGCCTTCAATGCAGACCTGTCCGAGACCGCTGAGAACAAGGTTCTGGATGAGCTGAAGAGCTCCGGCTGCAATGTCGTGGATGTTCCCGATAAGGCACCTTGGCAGGAAGCTTGCCAGAAGGTCATCAGCGAGAACACCTCCGATCAGGCTGAGCTGTATCAGCAGCTGCTGGACATGAAGGCATAATTGAAAAAGCCTTTCCTGTTCTGAGATAGTACATAGCCCGGCGGGGGACTACGGGATACGCCCGCAGACCTGCCGGGCTTTTTATATGGAGGAATTCATATGCCGAAAATCTTTACCACTTTGGATAAGATCAAGCCGGCGTACGACATCACCTACAAAGTGGTCCTGTTTATCTGCAAGCTGCTGCTGATCGCAGATATCCTCATCACTACCATGTCGGTCATTGGTCGTTACGTCTCGTTCATCCCGGACCCGGCATGGTCGGAAGAGGTTGTGCTGACCTGTATGAGCTACATGGCCGTGCTGAGTGCTGCTCTGGCCATCCGCCGCGGTGCCCATATCCGCATGACTGCGTTTGACGTGTATCTGCCCAAAATCGCCGTCAAGGTGCTGGATATTCTGGCCGATCTTGCCGTGTGCATTCTGGGTGTCATCATGATGGTGGTCGGCTGGAACTATGCCACCACTCTGGGCGGCCGCGGCTTCTACGTGTCCATGCCCTGGCTGAGCCGCTTCTGGATGTACTTCCCGGTGCCGCTGGCCGGTGTTGCCATGATCATCTTCGAGATCGAGGCACTGTACAACCACATCAAGAGCATTTTTGTAAAGGAGGAAGTGTAATATGACAGTTCAGACACTGGCAATCATTGTCCTTCTTGTCAGCTTCTTTGTAATGATCTTCCTGCGTTTCCCCATTGCATACGCCGTTGGTCTTTCCAGCGTGCTGTGCATGATGGTGCAGGGTCAGGCACTGACCGATGTCTGCCGTCTGATGGTCAAGGGCATCTCTTCCTTCAGCCTGATGGCCGTGCCGTTCTTCATCACCATGGGCGTACTCATGGGCTCCGGCGGCATTTCTGAAAAGCTGATCGCTCTGGCTGATGCCTGCGTGGGCTGGATGCGCGGCGGCATGGCAATGGTCAACATCGTTGCTTCCTACTTCTTCGGCGGTATTTCCGGTTCTGCATCTGCAGATACCGCTTCCATCGGCTCCATCATGATCCCCATGATGGTCGATCAGGGCTACGATGCCGACTTCTCCACTGCTGTTACCATCACCTCCTCCTGCGAGGGTCTGCTGGTTCCTCCGAGCCACAACATGGTCATTTATGCCACCACTGCCGGCGGCATCTCGGTCGGCAGCCTGTTCCTGGCAGGTTATCTGCCCGGTGCTCTGCTGGCCATCGTCCTGATGATCGGTTCCTACATCATCTCGGTCAAGGAGAATTACCCCAAGGGCTCTCCGTTCAGCATCAAGGGCTTCGTTAAGCAGCTGGGCACTTCCATCTGGGCACTGGCCGCTGTTATTATCGTTGTGTTCGGCGTTGTTGGCGGTGTGTTCACCGCTACCGAGTCTGCAGCTATTGCAGTTATCTACTCTCTGTTCGTGTCGGTGTTCGTCTACAAGGGTCTGGACTGGAAGGGTGTCTGGCATGCACTGGATGAGTGCGTGAACACTCTGTCCATCGTGCTGATCCTGATCGCCACCTCTGCAGTCTTCGGCAACTGCCTGACCATGCTGCATGTGCCGGATCTGGCTGCAAATGCCATCACCAGCGTCACCGATAACCCCTACATCATCGCTCTGCTGATCGACCTGATCATCTTGGTTCTGGGCTGCATCATGGATATGGCTCCCATCATCCTGATCGCTACTCCCATCCTGCTGCCCATCGCAACCTCCATCGGCATCGATCCCATCCAGTTCGGTATCATCGTGGTTCTGAACTGCGGCATTGGCCTGCTGACTCCTCCTGTCGGCGCTGTGCTGTTCATCGGCTCTGCCGTTGCAAAGCGCCCGATGGAAAAGGTCGTCAAGGCGACTCTGCCGTTCTACCTGTGCATGTTCGTTGCACTGCTGCTGCTGACCTTCATCCCCGACATCAGCCTGGCGATCCCCAAGCTGCTGGGCGGCTACGTCAGCCCCATCACCAACCCGCTGGGTCCTGTGTTCATCCACTGATGGCCTGACGGCGTAAGGTAAAACCGTTAAAGTCCTCTGCATGAAAGTGCAGGGGACTTTTTTTGACGCTGTGCAAAAAGATTTTGTTTGACAAAAGAAATCAAAACCCGTATAATGGAGCCAGAATGGAGGCGTATACCATGAGCACAAGAGAGCAGATGGAACTTCTGGCGGATAAGCTGCCGGAATATAAACTGGCTTATGTTGTGGCCTATATGCAGGGCCTTTTGATGGCGGATGCTGATGAAGCAGCAGATGATGCATATTGTGCGAAGCTTCTGGAGGATTATCAGAACGACCCTGAAAAGGGCCAGTTTGTAAGCTTTGAGGATGCCTGCAAAGAACTGGGGGTCTCACTGTGAAGTGGAACATCCAGATCGATAAAATTGCACTGAAGTTTATTGCAAAACAGCCTGCTCCGCAGCGTATGCGGATCATGGCCGCAATTGCGAAACTTCCGGAAGATGGGGACATCAAACCAATGGCAGGGCAGGCAGGATATTACCGCCTGCGCGTGGGAACCTACCGGATCGTTTACATGGTGAAGGAAGAAATCGTCACGGTCTGTGTAACAAAAGCCGGAAACCGGGGAGATATTTATAAATAAGTAAAAAACCGTCAGTTGGAAGATGGATTGAAAAACTTTATTTTCCCTCTTGCATTCTGTCGGAATCGTGCTATAATAGTAAGGCAATCGTTTCCAAGGCCGCTCGACGGGGTAGCCGATATTGAAGGTTGTGATGGGCACATACATTTATAATATGGCCCCAATAAGTCAGAACCAGAAATGAGGTGAAAAGAATGAAACAGGGTATCCATCCGAACTACGTTGACTGCACCATCACCTGCGCATGCGGCAACGTCATTAAGACTCGTTCCACCAAGCCTGAGATCCACGTCGAAGTTTGCTCCAAGTGCCATCCTTTCTACACTGGCAAGCAGAAGCTGGTTGACTCCGGCGGACGTGTTGAGCGCTTCAACAAGCGTTTCGGCCGTAAGTAATTATGGTTTTCTGAGCACCGTTTCCTTTGGGAGACGGTGCTTTTTTGCTGCCTTTTTGGCATATGAAAGGGCGGCCTTAATCATTCTTAAGAATTCTTTTTGCATCCCACCACAGGATTGTCTTATTTTTTACACATTTTCGGTCTAAAATATACCAGCATTGAACTAGATGAAAAAGGAGCGTTTGCTGTGATCGAAGTATCGCATCTGAGCAAAAAGTATGGCACGCACCCTGCCATTGAAGATTTGTCCTTTACGGTGGGCGACGGCCAGATCTTCGGCCTGCTCGGCCCCAACGGCGCGGGCAAGTCCACGATCATGAATATCCTCACCGGCTACCTTGCCCCCACCTCCGGTGAAGTGAAGGTGGCGGGCTTCAGCCTGCCGGAGCAGGCCCAGCAGGCCAAGGCCTGTGTGGGCTATCTGCCCGAGCAGCCGCCGCTCTACCCGGAAATGACGGTGCAGGAATATCTGGATTTTGCTGCAGAGCTGAAAGGCATCAAAAAGAAGGCCGACCGCAAAGAACAGGTGTGCAAAGCTGCCCGCCGCACCGGGCTGGAAGAGGTGCTGCCCCGGCTCATCCGCAGTTTGTCCAAGGGCTACCGCCAGCGCGTGGGCATTGCGCAGGCACTGCTGGGCGCGCCGCAGCTCATCATTCTGGACGAGCCTACCGTGGGCCTTGACCCTGCACAGGTCATCGAGATCCGCAGACTGATCCGGGAGCTGGGGAAAAGCCACACGGTCATCCTGTCCAGCCACATCCTCAGCGAGGTGCAGGCAGTGTGCAGTCAGGTACTGATCCTTTCCAAGGGGCATCTGGTGGCGGTGGGTGCGCCGGAACAGCTGGCCGAAAAACTGAACCCCGGCAGCCGTCTGCGCGCTACCGCTCTGGGCGGGGGGAAGACCGTGCTGAAAGCAGTCGGCTCCATTCCGGGCATCCGCAAGGTGGAGATCGAATCCGAGGCCGACGGACAGGTGACCTTTACCGCAGAAAGTGCCGATGCTTCTGACCGCCGCGCCGAGGTGTCCCGCGCCCTTTCGCAGGCCGGATGCACGGTGCTGGCGCTGGCAGCGGAAAACAGGACGCTGGAGGAAGTGTTCCTTGCACTGACCGAAAACGAGTCTGAAACACCATCGGATGAAGGGGAGGAGAAAACGGAATGACCGCCATTTTCAAACGCGAAGTCCGCAGCAGCTTTCATGGCATGATCGGCTACGTGCTCACCGCCTTTATGCTGGCGGCAACGGCCATCTATTTTGTTGCCCTGAATCTGGGCTACGGCCTGACGGATTTTGGCTATTACACGCTTTACCGCACCACGTTTGTGCTGCTTTTGTATATCCCGGTGCTCACCATGCGCTCCTTTGCAGAGGAACGCCGCACCCGCACCGATCAGCTGCTGCTTACCAGCCCGGTGTCTGTGTGGGAGATCGTGCTGGGCAAATTCTTTGCCCTGTGCGTCATCTTTGCACTGCCGTGCCTTGCCGATGCGGTCATGATCCTTGTACTGGCCGCACTGGGTGCCACCGGCACGGCCACGCTGGCAAACTTGGCCGCTCTGCTGTGCTATTATCTCATGGGCTGCGCCGCCATTGCCATTGGCGTGTTTCTTTCCAGCCTGACCGAGAATCAAATCATTGCTGCGGTGGCAGGTGTTGCCGCACTGCTGCTGGCCTACATGATGCCCAACCTGCGCAGCATGTTCACCGCAGGCAGCGCAGTGGCGCTGGCCCTGTTCACCGCCATTGCGGCAGTGCTCAGTGTGGTGGCAGGCCTGCGTACCCGCAGCTTTACGCTGGGCTGCCTGACCTTTGCGGGCTGCTGTGTGGTGCTGACGGCACTGTTCCTGCTGCAGAGCAGCTGGCTGACCGAAGCGTTCAGCGCGGTGCTCAGCGGGCTGTGCCTGTTCACGCCGTTTGAAGAGTTTGTCAACAACAGCTTTTCCATCCCGACGCTGGTGTACTACCTGACCGTGACCATGCTGTTTTTGTTCTTCACGGCGCAGGGGCTGGAAAAGCGCCGCTGGAACTGAGGGGAGGGGAACAACATGAAAAATTTCAAATTTTCTTCCTCCGCAAACGGCAAGGTGTTCCGCAATGGGCTGTACTCCACGGCCATTCTGGCAGCAGCCATCGTGTTGGCCGTGCTGATCAATCTGCTGGTGGGGGCCATCCCGAAAAAATACACCGAGTTCGACCTCTCTGCCGCCAAAATGTACACGCTGGGCGACAGCTCCAGGCAGCTGATGCAGAGCCTGGATCAGGACGTGACCGTTTATTATCTCTGTGAGACCGGCAGCGAGGATGCCATTATCACCAAGCTGCTGGATCACTACGCCGACGAGAGCGGTCACTTCCACTGGGAGCAGAAGGACCCGGCGCTTTACCCGACCTTTGCAGCGCAGTACGGCGCAGAGAATGCATCCACCGGCAGTCTGATCGTGGTCAGCGGTGAGAACAGCGAAGTGCTGAACGCCGCCGAACTTTACGAGTACGATTACTCCGATTACTACACCACTGGCGCTGCCAACGTGACCTTTGGCGGCGAAAAGCAGATCAGCTCTGCCATCTACAAGCTGACTGCCGCAGCAGAAAGTCATGCCTACTACACCACCAACCACGGCGAGCAGGCGCTTACCTCCTCGCTGACCGAGGCGCTCAAGGCGCAGAATATCGATGCCCAGCCGCTGGATCTGCTCACCGGCACCATTCCGGAGGACTGTGATCTGCTCATCATCAGCGACCCCGCTTCGGATTTTGCAGCTGACGGCCTTGTGGATGAGATCGCGCAGCTGCAGGCCTATCTGGAAAACGGCGGCAAGGTGCTGCTGACCACCAGCGGCTATACCGAAACGCCCAATCTGGATGCAGTGATGGCACAGTTCGGCCTTGCACGTGAGCCGGGCCTTGTGGTGGAGGGCGATGCGGGCCACGCGCTGTACGGCTACCCGTACTCGCTGTTCCCGGACTATGCGGCCGCCGACGAAAGCACCGCGCTGGACGGCGTGAATCAGAGCACCCATGTGATGCTCTCGGTGGCACAGGGCATCACCATTACCGAGACAGACGATGTGACGGCGGAACCGCTGCTGTATACCACCGAGGATGCCTACAGCAAGCAGGACTTTGATGCCAGCTCTTCTTCCGCAAAGGAAGCCGGCGATACCGACGGCCCGTTCTCGCTGGCCGTATGGGCGCGCAATGAATCCACCGGTGCCGAGGTGATCTGGATCGGCTGCCCCAACATGGACAACGAGCAGGTGTACCAGTCCATCCCGGGCAACCTGACCTTCCTGCAGGGCTGTGCCGCTTCGCTGGTAGGGCAGAGCCTGCTCATCGACACCAAAGCACTGGAAGCTGCACCCATCACGGTCCCGGCTTCCGCATCCATGACGCTGGGCATGGTGTTCGTATTCGTGCTGCCCGCAGCAGTGCTCATTGCAGGTGCTGTGGAGGTGCTGCTGCGCCGCCGCAGGTAAGGGGGCACTGCCATGAAAACAAAACAGCGCACCCTTGCGGTGCTTCTGGTGCTGGTGCTTGTGCTGGGCGGGCTGCTGTGGTTTGTCAGCCGCAGCAATGCCGCAGAAGAAGCTGCTTCCAGCGCCGCCGCAGAGGGCAGCATCCTGCTTTCTTCTTTTGCGGCAGGCAATGTGACCAGCATCCGGTATGCCTATGGCGGCGAAACGCTTACCCTAAATTACGATTCCGGCAGCTGGACGCTGGCGGATGACCCGGACTATCATCTGGATGCATCTGCCTGCAATACCATGGTCACGGCGCTGGCATCCCTGAACGCCAAACGTCAGCTCACGGCTCAGCCTGGCGAGGACTACGGCCTTGCCGATCCGGCTGTTACGGTCACGGTGACGGCGGCAGGCGAGACGAACACCTTTGCCTTTGGCACCGAGAACCCGGTCACAGGAGATCTGTACGTGCAGAAGGCAGGGGACGATGCCATGTACACCGTTTCTGGCAACAAGGCGGCCTGCTTTGAGCTGACCAAAGCGGACCTTTTTGGCGCGTTCAACCCGGCGGGACTGACAGCCTCCGCGCTGGAAAGTGTTTCCATTACGACGGGCAGCGGCACCCTTGCACTGAATGCAGTCTCTGAGCCTGCGGAAGCGGAGAGCGATTCGGAGGACGCTTCCTCGGAAAGTGCGGCCGATTCCACCACCTATCAGACCGTGTGGCGGCTGGCCGATGAACCCTCTGCCGATCTGGACGACAGCAAGGTGAAGAGCATCCTCTCCGCTCTGGCAGGCTATGTGACCGCACAAATCACGGATGCCGACCCTTCGGCCTATGGCTTTGATGCACCGCTTGCAACGGTGCGGGCCGCCTCTGCCGATAGGACCGTGACCCTCCACTACGCCGAAAATGCAGACGGCTGCTGGATGATGGTGGAGGGGGACAGTTCCGTCTATGCGGTTGACCTTGACACTGCGCAGGCCCTTCTGATAACGGCCGCTGCCTTAAAAGCGGAATAAAAACCTTTGTGCGCCGTATGCGGAAAGCCCGCTGCGGCGCATGTTTTTTTGTTGCGGCGTGTAAAGCTTCGGCAAACATTGGCAGAGTGATTGACATTTCAGCAAAGATTGATTAAGATAGACGAGACAGGGCAGAATAACTGCGCAATATAAGAGCCTGCTTTTGCAGGTTCTCCGGTCGTCATGGATGTTGTGCGGGGCTGGGTCGCCCTGGTACGAGGGATGGGGCATGGCCCTGTCTTTTTTCGTATCTGAGTTACAAGGAGGATAAAGTAAAAAAATGGACAACTCGGTGATCGTTTCACTGCGGGATATCGTAGTGGAATTTGACGGTCAGCGCATTCTGGATGGGCTGAACCTCGACATCCATGACAAAGAGTTCGTAACGCTGCTGGGCCCTTCCGGCTGCGGCAAAACCACCACCCTGCGTCTGATCGCAGGTTTTCTGGAGCCCAATTCCGGCAAAGTGCTGCTGAAAGGTGAGGACATTACCGGCGTGCCGCCCTATAAGCGCCCGGTGAACACCGTTTTTCAGAAATACGCACTGTTCCCGCACCTGAACGTGTTCGAGAACGTGGCCTTCGGTCTGAGGCTCAAAAAGATGGACGAAGAGACCATCCGCCGCAAGGTGCGCAACATGCTGGAAGTTGTTGGCCTGAAAGGCTTCGAGCGCCGCAGCATCAGCCAGATGTCCGGCGGCCAGCAGCAGCGCGTGGCCATCGCACGCAGTCTGGTGAACGAGCCGGAGATCCTTCTGCTGGACGAACCCCTTGGCGCACTGGACCTCAAGCTGCGCAAGGAGATGCAGCTGGAGCTGAAGCGCCTGCAGCGCGAAATGAACATTACCTTTATTTATGTTACCCACGATCAGGAGGAAGCCCTTACCATGTCCGATACCGTCGTGGTCATGAACGGCGGCAAGGTGCAGCAGATCGGCACGCCGGAGGATATTTACAATGAGCCGAAGAATGCCTTTGTTGCAGACTTCATTGGCGATTCCAACATCGTGGACGGCGTGATGCACCGGGATTTTCTGGTGTCCTTCTCCGGCGTGGACTTCCCCTGTGTGGACCGCGGCTTTGCCCGCGAGCAGAGCGTGCAGGTAGTGGTGCGCCCCGAGGATATCGAGGTGGTCTCTCCTGTGGAAGGCCAGCTTGTCGGCGTTGTGAACGATGTCATCTTCAAGGGGGTCCACTTTGAGATGCATGTGGAGTGCGAGGGCCGCGAATGGCTGATCCATTCCACCCGCGCCTGCACCCCCGGTGAGACCATTGGTATGCGCATCGGCCCCAACGAGATCCACATTATGGCGCGTTCAGAGGGGTGAGCCGCAATGATGAAGATTTACGATAAAAAGCTGGCCTATCCGTACTTTGTATGGATGACGCTGTTCACAGTGGTGCCTTTGATCATCGTGGTGTACTATGCATTTACGGATGCAAACGGAGCTTTCACGCTGGATAACCTCACCTCCATCAGCGGCTACGGCTCGGTGTTTGCCCGCAGCCTGCTGCTGGCCCTCATTGCCACGGTCATTTGTCTGGTCATTGCGTTCCCGGTGGGCTATTTCCTTTCCCGCCTGCGGGTGAACAAGCAGCACATCATGCTCATGCTGGTCATGCTGCCCATGTGGATGAACTTCCTGCTGCGCACCTACGCATGGATGGGCCTGCTCAGCATCAACGGCCCGGTGAACGCCGTTCTGGGCGTGTTCGGCCTTGGCCCCTTCAATATGCTCAACACCTCCGGCGCGGTGGTGCTGGGCATGGTGTATAACTATGTGCCCTATATGATCCTGCCGCTGTACACCAGCATGACCAAGATCGACCAGAGCCTGGTGGAAGCTGCGCAGGATCTGGGCGCTTCCACCACCAAGACCCTTCTCCGGGTGCTCATCCCCATGAGCGTGCCCGGCATCAGCACCGGCATCACCATGGTGTTCGTCCCGGCGGTGTCCACCTTTGTTATCAGCCGTATGCTGGGCGGCGGCTCCAACCTGCTCATTGGCGATCTGATCGAGATGCAGTTTCTGGGCAACAGCTACAATCTGAACGTGGGTTCTGCCATGAGCCTTGTGCTGATGATCATTGTGCTGCTGTGCATGAGCTTCACCTCCAGCTTTGATGAAGATGAAATGGAGGGCGTGTCCTGATGAAAACGAAACATCTGCGCCTGATGCAGCGCGTCTATATCGTGCTGTTTTTCTGCTTCATGTACCTGCCCATTGCATACATGATCGTATTCAGCTTCAACCAGTCCAAGGGCTATTCGCTCTTCACCGGCTTTACCCTCAAGTGGTACTCCAGCCTGCTGCACAACTCCTCCATCCTGCATGCGCTGCTGGTCTCGCTGGAAGTGGCTCTGATCTCTGCGGTCATTGCCACTGTGTTGGGTACAGCGGCAAGTCTGGGCATTGCGTCCATGGGCCGCGGGAGCCGCCTTGTCGTCACCAACATCACCTATATCCCGGTGGTCAACCCGGAGATCATCACCGGCATCTCGCTCATGCTGCTGTTTGTGGCCTACCAGCGCTTTGCCGGGGGTGTCTCCTGGCTGCCGGATACCATCATGGGCTTCCCGACGCTGCTCATTGCGCATATCGCGTTCAATGTGCCGTATGTCATCTTCAACGTCACGCCCAAGCTCAAGCAATTGGATATCAAGCTGTATGAGGCAGCGCTCGATCTTGGCTGCGACCCCAAGCAGGCCTTCTTCAAGGTCATCCTGCCGGAGATCAGCCCGGCCATCCTGTCGGCATTCCTCATCTGCCTGACCTATTCCATCGACGACTTCATGATCTCCTATTTCAACTGCGGCACGGTGGAAACGCTGCCCATCGCCATCTACTCCATGACCCGTAAAAAGGTCAGCCCGGAGATCTATGCGCTGTCCACCATCATGTTCGTGGTCATTCTGTGCATCATTCTGATCTCCAACGCAATGGAGAGCCGCAGCTACCGCCGCGACCAGAAGGCGCTGAGAGGGGAGGGCGTGTGATGAAACGTTTTGCTGTGCTGCTGCTGGCGCTGGCAATGACGGTCTGCTGTGCAATGCCCGCCTTTGCCGCCGGCACCATCGAAGTCACCGAGGATGTCTCGGTGTCGGACGATTACGACTGGACCCGCTTCAAGGGCCAGAACGTGGCCATCAATGTCTATAACTGGGGCGAGTACATCTCCAACGGCTCGGACGACAGCGTGGACGTGGTGGCGGCCTTTGAAAAGCTCACCGGCATCAAGGTGAACTACACCACCTTCGACTCCAACGAGTCCATGTACGCAAAGCTCAAGTCCGGCGCTGCCAACTACGATGTGGTCATTCCGTCGGATTACATGGTGGCAAAAATGATCGCCGAGGGGATGCTCAAGCCTCTGAACTACGACAATATCCCGAACTTCAAAAAGATCAATCAGGAATACGTGGATCCGGATTACGATCCGCAGAATGCCTACACCGTGCCCTATATGCTCTGCACCACCGGCATCATTTATAACACCACCATGGTGGACAAAGCGCCCACCAGCTGGGCCGACCTGTGGGACGAGCAGTACGCAGGCAATATCCTGATGTTCAACAACAGCCGCGATGCCTACGCCATTGCTGCTTTTAAGAGCGGCCACGATATCAACCCGCAGTCCACCGAAGAGGTGGATGAGGTGGTGGAAGAGCTGAAGGCTCAGAAACCGCTGGTGCAGGCCTACGTCATGGACGAGATCTTTGATAAGATGATCGGCGGCGAGGCAGCCGTCGGTGTGTACTACTCCGGCGATGCCATCACCATGATCGACGATAATCCCGACCTTGCATGGGTGTTCCCGGAGGAAGGCAGCGTGCTTTCCGTGGACTGCATGACCATTCCTGCTGCCAGTGAACATCAGGAAGCTGCGGAAATGTTCATCAACTTCATGTGTGAGACGGACATCGGCAAGGCAAACGCCGAGTACATCGGCTACACCACCCCCATGCAGGATGTGTGGGAGGTGCTGGACGAGGATCTGAAGGAGAGCGAGATCGCTTATCCGTCCGAAGAGAAAGCCGCCAAGGAAAAGGTGTTCACTGCCCTGAGCGACGATGTGAACAGCGAGCTGGACGTGAAGTGGAGCGAAATGAAGAGCTACGACGAGGGTGGCAGCAGTCTGCTGTTCCTTGCGCTGCTGGCAGCCATGGTAGCGCTGGCCTGCTTCAACATCTGGCGCAAGGTCCGCAGGCGCAACCGCAATCAGTATTAAACGCAAAGGAGGCTGCTGCACAGAACAACGTGCAGTGGTCTCTTTTTATAGAAAGGAAAACCATGGAACAGTTCTTTTACACCGAGACTATGACAGTCATGAACGCAGATGCTGACTTCCGCAGCCTGCTCAAGCCCAGCGCCCTGCTGCGCTATGTGGAGCAGATTTCGACAGACCACGCCCGCGCCTTTGGTATGGATGACCAGTTCTTCAAAGATCGCGGTGTGACCTTTCTGGTGGGCAAGCAGGCCCTGAAATTTGACCGCGTGCCCCAGCGTGCCGAAACGCTGACCCTTACCTCCCGGGCGCAGGTCAGCAAACATGGTTCCGTCAAACGCATCACCACCCTGACCGATGCCGAGGGCAAAGAGGTGGCTATGGTGGACTGCCGCTGGATCGTGGCAAGCCTTGCCGAGGGCCGTATCCTGCGGGAGCCGGGCTGGACGGTGGAGAATTTCTGGAACGATACGGTGGAGGGCGAGCTGCCTTTGCAGCTGCACAAGTGCAAGGATGGTCTGACCAGCGCAGGGGAGTGGACGGCGCATTATTCCCAGTGCGATCTGAACGGCCATTTGAACAACGCATTCTATCTGGACCTTGTCTGCGATGCGCTGCCGCTGGAAGTGATGCGCAAAGGCCCCGTGACCTTTGCTTCTATCAACTACCACCGCGAGATCCCGATGGGAGAAACGGCAGAGGTGTTTTATGCCCCTTCGGCGGATGGCTGGTATGTGGTCGGAAAGCACAACGGCCAGACCAGCTTTGAGTGCTATCTGGAGGTGGGAAAGACAAACGTGTAAATCGTTGATTTTTCAAGAGAACCGCTGCGCCGCTTTTAGCTGAAAATAAGCGAGCAATGCAAAAAAGCGTCACCCGTGCAGAAAAAACAGCGCATTTTGAGAATTGCATCCTCTGAGGAACAGGGAGTACTCTTTTATTAGAAGGATTTTCTGATTGTCCAAAGGAGGATAAAACAAATGAAAAAACATCTCCGAGTCCTTGCGGCCATTCTGGTACTGTGCTTCAGTCTGCTGTGCCCGACGGCGTCTGCCGCCAGGGTACAAACTGCGGCCTGCAAGCCGTCCACTGCAGCCGTTCAGACCATTTCTGCCGGCAAAAAGACGGAGCAGATGGTCTGGGTCCCAACGCACGGCGGCAAAAAATATCACAGCAAGTCTACCTGCAGCAATATGAAAGACCCGGAAAAGGTTACATTGTCGAAAGCAAAAGCGGAAGGCTTCACTGCTTGCAAAAAGTGCTATTAAGAAAATAAAGAATGATCTGCAAGGCCCTTGCCGGAAATTTTCTGGCAGGGGTTTTATATGTGTCTACAAAAAGTTAACAAAAGAAATTACAGAAAAATTACAAAACCCTATTGCAAAATGGTTTCAAAAGAGTTACAATATGGTTACAGCAAGGGCACAAGCCCTGCTGAGTGTGAAATCTTTTTCTTCTTGTTTTTTGGGATATCGGGCACAGGTTCTCCTCCTCCGGCTGTTCTCCTTCACAGTCGTGATCCATGTGCCGCACAGGCGGTATCCCGCTTCGTGTGCAAAAAAGCTCGTCCGTTCTGGACGAGCTTTTTTGCATCCATAAATCACGCAAAAACCGGCTTCTCATGCGGGAAAGTATGACCTTACGCCATTTTGGTGGGCAATTTGCCTGTTTTTCTGCAAAGGACATTTACAAAGTTTGGCGCGGCGGGGGTTTGTATTCCGGCTGGCTTTGTGGTACAGTATATACAATCAATTTATAGGTTGCAAACATGAATCCGATTGATGTTGATGCGTTAAGAGAAAAGGAGTTTGAACATGGCTTATTTCTATAAAGAACCTTCCCGCACTTTCGGTGAATATCTGCTGATCCCCGGCTATTCCTCTGCAGAGAATATCCCCACGGCTGTCAGCCTCAAGACCCCGCTGGTCAAGTACCGCAAGGGCGAGGAGGAGTGCCCCCTGCAGATGAATATTCCCATGATCAGCGCTATCATGCAGGCGGTCTCTGGCGATAAGCTGGCCATTGCACTGGCCCGTCAGGGCGGCGTGTCCTTCATCTACGGCTCTCAGAGCATTGAGAACGAGGCTGCCATGGTGCGCCGTGTCAAGAGCTTCAAGGCCGGTTATGTCGTGTCCGATTCCAACCTGGCCCCCACTGCCACTCTGCACGATGTGCTGGAGCTGAAGGCACGCACCGGCCACTCCACCATTGCCATCACTGCCGATGGCACTCCGAGCGGCAAGCTGCTGGGCATTGTTGCATCTCGTGACTACCGCATCAACCACACCCCGGATGATGCCTCTGTCACCACCTTCATGACTCCCATTGAAAAGCTGGTCACTGCACCGGAGAACACCTCCCTGCACGATTGCAACAACATCATCTGGGATAACAAGATCAACACCCTGCCTCTGGTGGATGCCGAGGGCAACCTGAAGTATATGGTGTTCCGTAAGGACTACGATTCCCACAAGAAGAACGCCAACGAACTGCTGGATAAGAACAAGAGCTATGTGGTGGGTGCTGGCATCAACACCCGCGATTACGCTGAGCGCGTGCCCGCACTGGTGGATGCCGGTGTGGATGTGCTGTGCATCGACTCTTCCGAGGGTTACTCCGAGTGGCAGAGCCGCACCATCGGCTGGATCCGTGAGCACTACGGCGATACCGTCAAGGTGGGCGCAGGCAACGTTGTGGATGCCGAGGGCTTCCGCTTCCTGGCCGAGGCTGGTGCAGACTTCGTGAAGATCGGCATTGGCGGCGGTTCTATCTGCATCACCCGCGAGACCAAGGGCATTGGCCGTGGTCAGGCTACCGCTGTCATCGAGGTGGCAAAGGCCCGCGATGAGTACTATAAGGAGACCGGCATCTACGTGCCCATCTGCTCCGACGGCGGCATCGTCCACGATTACCACATCACGCTGGCACTGGCCATGGGTGCGGATTTTGTGATGCTGGGCCGCTACTTTGCCCGCTTTGACGAAAGCCCCACGAATAAGGTGCGCATCAACGGCCAGTATATGAAGGAGTACTGGGGCGAAGGCTCCAACCGTGCCCGCAACTGGCAGCGCTACGATCTGGGCGGTTCCAGCAAGCTGAGCTTTGAGGAAGGCGTGGACAGCTACGTGCCCTATGCCGGCCCTCTGGCTGACGGTGTGCAGACCACTCTGTACAAGGTCAAGAGCACCATGTGCAACTGCGGTGCTCTGTCCATCCCGGAGCTGCAGCAGAAAGCAAAGCTGACCGTGGTTTCCTCTACCTCCATCGTTGAGGGCGGCAGCCACGACGTTGTGCTGAAGAATGCTACCCCCAATATCATCAACGGTTAACACGTTTGTTCTGAAAGCCGCCCGTGCTGTTTGTGTATGGGCGGCTTTTTCTTACCGGAAATTGACCGGGATTTTCCAAAAATGCTTGCACCGCTCTGCGTTTGGTGATATCATGATAGAAACGCACTGTCAAGACAGGCAGGTGCGCAAACCTTCCCACAGGTCAGAACGGCAGGGGACGGCAAGGAGCCTTTGCCGGGTGTAAAGAAGAGAGGATACTATTCATGGACGAAATCAAGGTTGTGCCTTATATTCCAGATGAGGACTACGACAACCCCGCAATGGTCGTGGATTTTTATGAATTTACAATGGCAAACTGCCTGTTCCTGCACGGATTCAAGGACACCACGCTGGTGTTTGATATGTTCTTCCGCAAGAACCCGGATGCTCAGGGCTACTCCATCAGCGCCGGCCAGCGCAAGCTGACCCGCTTCCTGCTGAACTACCACTTCAATGCACAGGATATCTGGTGGCTGCGCACCAAGGGCATGAGTGAGGAATTCTGCGAGTATCTGCGCACCTATCAGTGGAAGGGCGACATGTACGCTCTGCCCGAGGGCACGGTGGCATACCCGCATGTGCAGATGGTGCGCATCGAGTGCGACCTCGTGGGCGCAATTCTGATCGAGACCTACCTGCTGCAGACCATGAACTTCCACAGTTTGATCGCCACCAAGGCTACCCGCGTCACCGGCCTGAACACCCACACGCCCCGCAGCGTGATGGAATTCGGCACCCGCCGTGCGCAGGGCGAAAGCGCCGGCAACGATGGTGCATATGCTGCTGTTCTGGGCGGCTGCGTGGGCACTGCCAACTGCTTGGCCGAGATGAAGTTCGGCGCGGAGGTCAAGGCTGTGGGCACCGTAGCGCACAGCTTCATCGAGTTCTTCCCCACGGAGTTTGATGCCTTCAAGGCCTTTGCCGATACCTACCCGGATTCGGTCAGTCTGCTGCTGGACACCTATAATATCATGGAGAGCGGTCTGCCCAACCTCATTAAACTGGACGATTACCTCATCGAAAAATACCCCAACGACCCGAACCGCCGCGTCAAGAGCGCCCGTATCGACTCCGGCGACCTGGCCCGCGGCTCCAAGCGCCTGCGCAAGGCACTGGATGCGGCCGGTAAGCCTTACATCAAGCTGGTGGCTTCCAATGGTCTGGACGAAAAGAAGATCGCCAACATGGAGCTGTATGAGCACGCTCATTTTGACTCCTACGGCGTGGGCGAAAACCTGATCACCTCTGCTTCCGACCCCGTGTTCGGCGGTGTGTACAAGCTGGTGGCGGTCAAGCAGCCGGACGGCAGCTACACTCCCAAGATGAAGTGCTCGGATTCCGCCAGCAAGGCCATCATTCCGGGCAAGAAGATGCCGTGGCGCCTCTACGATGAAAATGGTCAGGCCCAGTGTGACCTGATCGCCATGGATGATGAAGTCATCGAGGCGGGCAAGCCCGTCACGATGGTCAATCTGGACTCCGATGCCATCGAGCGCACCGTCACCATTACCCCCACCAAGGTCAAAAAGCTGCTGGTGCCGCATGTGCTGAATGGTCAGCTGGCCATTGAGCTGCCTTCGATCGCAGAGAAGAAGGCCTACATTGCAAAGCAGCTCACCGAGGAGACCTGGGAGAGCGAGCTGCGTCTGGAGTGCCCGCATAAGCATTATGTGAACATGACCCCGGCTGTGGCCGAGTGCCGTTCCAAGATGTATGCAGAGCTGCACGGCGGCAAGGTGTAAAATAAGCAAAATAAAAAGCCCCTCAAGCGTAAGCTTGGGGGGTCTTTTTATGCCGCCGACGGGGGTCGAACCCGTACTCTGTCTCCAGAAAGGGATTTTAAGTCCCTCGTGTCTGCCAATTTCACCACAGCGGCATACAACGCTAATAATAATACAATAGAATGGCTTCTTTGTCAAGAAAAAGCACAGAGCCCGTCTCTTCATCCTCCATTCACGATTCATTTGTAAAAAGTGCTTTTTCTTTCCGTGGTTTCATGGTATAATAACCTTCAGATACGGTTTTCCGGGCCGTAGCCGCATGCTTTGGCAGCGCGGCAGAAGAGGGCAGAGCGGGCAGCGTACCGCTCTGCTGGGGCAGTGCCCGCAAGATAGGGCGGGCGGGAAATACAAAAAGAGAGGCGAATCGAGATGTTGGATATGATCAAGTGCAGCACCGGCGGCGCATACTATGCCCGCGGTGAATGGGTGCCTGCAGACGGCGAAGCAAGCGCCGCACTGGCAGCAAAGGGCTTTGATGCCGCAGCCATCGAGAACGCAAAGACCGGCACCATGGCCTACAGCATTCTGCAGGCCCACAACACCAGCGGCGATGCCGAAAACCTGAAGATCAAGTTCGATGCCATGGCCAGCCATGACATCACCTTTGTGGGCATCATCCAGACGGCCCGTGCGTCCGGTCTGGAGAAATTCCCCATTCCGTATGTGCTCACCAACTGCCACAACAGCCTTTGCGCCGTGGGCGGCACCATCAATGAGGACGACCACCGCTTCGGCCTGTCCGCCGCCAAAAAATACGGCGGCATTTTTGTGCCCCCGCATCTGGCGGTCATCCACCAGTACATGCGCGAAAAGTTTGCGGGCTGCGGCAAGATGATCCTTGGCTCGGACTCCCACACCCGCTACGGTGCTCTGGGCACCATGGCCATTGGTGAGGGCGGCGGCGAGCTGGCAAAGCAGCTGCTGGGCCGCACCTACGATGTGGCCCGTCCGGGTGTTGTTGCAATTTATCTCACCGGCTCTCTGCCTGCAGGCTGCGGCCCGCACGATGTGGCCATTGCGCTGGTGGGCAAGCTGTTCAAGAGCGGCTATGTCAAAAACAAGGTGATGGAGTTTGTCGGCCCCGGCGTTGCGTCCCTGCGTCAGGATACCCGCAACGCCATCGATGCCATGACCACCGAGACCACCTGCCTGTCCTCCATCTGGGAAACCGACGAAACGACGCAGAAATTCCTTGCGGTGCATGGCCGTGCCGCCGACTATAAGAAGCTGGCTCCGGCCGACCTTGCTTATTACGACGGTGTGGTAGAGGTAGACCTTTCTGCCATCCGCCCCATGATCGCACTGCCCATGCATCCCTCCAATGCATTTACCATTGAAGAGCTGAACGCAAACCTTGAGGATATTCTCCATGCCTGCGAGCAGGATGTGCAGAAGCTGATCGGCCGCAAGGATGTCAGCCTTGACCTGTGCAGCAAGATCGAGAACGGTAAACTGCGTGTGGATCAGGGCGTGATCGCAGGCTGCGCAGGCGGTCTGTACGACAGCATTTATGAAGCTGCCTCCATCCTCAAGGGCCACACCGGCGGCTGCGGTGACTACGCCCTGAGCGTGTATCCCGGCAGCCAGCCCATCATGATGGAACTGGTGCGCACCGGAGTCATCCACGACCTGATGGCCAGCGGTGCCACCGTCCGCACTGCGTTCTGCGGCCCCTGCTTCGGCGCAGGCGACGTGCCAGCCAACGGCGCGCTGTCTATCCGCCATACCACCCGCAACTTCCCCAGCCGCGAAGGCTCCAAGCCCGGCAACGGCCAGCTTTCCGGTGTGGCACTGATGGATGCCCGCAGCATTGCGGCCACCACGGCCAACGGCGGCATTCTGACCCCGGCTACCGATATCGACTATGATCCCACCGTGCCGGAGTATCAGTACGATCCTTCCAGCTACGATACCCGCGTGTATCAGGGCTTTGGCAAGGGCGATTACGATGCCCTGCTCAAGCTTGGCCCCAACATCAAGGACTGGCCCGAAATTGCACCGCTGGGCGATAACCTGCTGCTGAAGGTGGCATCTTACATCACCGACCCTGTCACCACCACCGACGAGCTGATCCCCTCCGGTGAGACTTCGTCTTACCGTTCCAATCCTCTGGGCTTGGCCGAGTTCACCCTCAGCCGCAAGGACCCGGAGTATGTGGGCCGTGCCAAGGCCGTGCAGGCCGAAGAAAAGGCCCGCCGTGCAGGCGAGGGCAGTGCCGAGGTGCTGGCCCAGCTGCACAAGGTGCCCGGTTGCGAAAACCTGACTTGGAACGATGTGCAGATCGCATCCACCATCTTTGCCGTCAAGCCCGGCGATGGCTCTGCCCGTGAGCAGGCGGCCAGCTGCCAGCGTGTGCTGGGGGCCGGTGCCAACATCGTTACCGAGTACGCCACCAAGCGCTACCGCTCCAACCTCATCAACTGGGGTATGCTGCCGCTGCAGCTGGTGGGCGCAACGCCGTTCGGTCTGGGCGACTATGTCTTTATCCCGAATGTCCGCGAGGCCCTCAAGGGCGACCTGCAGGACATCAAAGCCTATGTGCTGGGCGACACCGCAAAGGAGTTCAGCCTGTACATGGCCCCGCTGACCGCCGACGAGCGCAAGATCCTGGCCGACGGCTGCCTGATCAATTTCTATAAGCACTGATATGATATAAGGCTTCCTCTTTG
>NZ_FMFG01000006.1:65777-93442 GCF_900066275.1 uncultured Faecalibacterium sp.
TGACCATGAGCATAAGCATCGCGTGCACCTGCTGTGCTACTTCCCGGACCCGGAAAGCCGGGAACTGAAGGAGCACTGCGACATCCTGCGCCAGCGCCGCAACGAGTGCGGCCTGCAAAGCGCAAAGGAGATCGAAGCGCTGTACCCGCAGTTCCGCACGGAACAGGCGCTGGAATACGCAAAGGACAGCGGTGTGCTGTTCAAAAGCGGCATTATGGAAGCGTTGCACCAGCTGGGGTTGTGCGATGCTGTGTACGGCAAGCTGTACAGTTATCTCTTTGGCTGGGAGCCGCGCGGCGTGGTGCTGCATCAGGTAAAATATCCCTCGGTGCAGGAAGTAATCGCCACGGCGAAAGCTGCCGGTGCGGTGCTGGTATTTGCACACCCGACCGTTTACAAGAGCATGCCGCTGGTGCGTCAGCTGGCCAAAGAGGGCATCATCGACGGCATTGAGGTGGAGCACCCCCGCAACAGCCCGGAGGACAGGGCCGAGTGTGCTGCTCTGTGTGAGCAGTATGGGCTGATCCATACCGGCGGTACGGACTTCCACGGTGCAAACCACAAGGTGCCGCACCCGGTGGGTACCTGTACCACGGCGGACGATCAGGTGGCCCGCATTCTGGAGCTGGCCCACAAGCGCCGCGGTATTGATGTGTGACCCGGTCACATTGACATTCCGGCACGCTGCTCTATAATAGAAGCAGACGATCTTCGTCGGGATTTCTGTCAAAAAGAGAGGATTTTGAACTATGAGCAAGGAATTCAGCTTCCCGAACAGCGGCACCTGTTCCAAGCAGACCAACTTTGTGCTGAACGATGACCACACCATTGCGTCCATGGAGGTCATTGGCGGCTGCAACGGCAACCTGAAGGGCATCTGCCGTCTGGTCAAGGGCATGAAGGCCGAAGATGTGATCGACCGCATGGAGGGCACGCTCTGCGGTTTCCGCAATACCAGCTGCCCGGATCAGATCGCCAAGAACCTGAAAAAGGCTCTGGCCGAAATGGACTGAAAAAATCAAACAGCGAAGGGGGAGATGCCTGCGGGTATCTCCTTTTTGTTTTCCCATCCCGACAGAAAGAGATGTTTTTTTTCTGTGCTTCGGGGCTATACTTCTTGTGAAAACGAATTTCATCAGCAAGGAGCGGGCAAATGAGTATTTGGGAAAAACTTGGCTTTGGCGGGTACAAGGGCTTTTCGCACGAGTCGGATCAGCTGCTGCGCAGTGCGGTGGAGCTTGCCGGGAACCTTGGCTGCGAAAAAGCCGATACCGGCCACCTGCTGCTGGCGATCCTGCAGCAGGATCACGGGGCGGCAGCACGGTTTCTGGAGGGCAAGCAGATCCGGGAACCGGAGGTGCGCCGTCAGCTGGCCGAGAGCCGCCGCGCACCGGCTTTGCATCTGGACCGCTACGCTCTTGCGCCGGACCTCAAGCGTACCATGGATTACGCCATCATCGGGGCACAGAACGCGCACCTGAACCGGGCCGAGCCGGAACATCTGCTCTGCGCCATGCTGGAGGATGACGGCTGCACAGCAGGCATCCTGCTGGCATCCATGGGCGTGCAGCTCACAGATGCCGTGCGGGAATGCCGCCAGCTGTCCGGGCAGTTCGTACTGCCGTATCAGATGCGGACCACGGTCAGTGCGCCGCGCGGCAGCCGCGCCAGTGATAAGTACTGCCGGGATCTGACCCGCCGTGCTGCGGAACGGGAACTGGACCCGGTGTTCTGCCGGGAAGCAGAGCTGGACCGCATGGTGGAGATCTTATGCCGCCGTCAGAAGAACAACCCCTGCCTTGTGGGGGAGCCGGGCGTGGGCAAGACCGCCCTTGCCGAAGGACTGGCCCAGCGCATTGCCACGGATCGTGTGCCCCGTGCGCTCAAGGGCCGCCGTCTGCTGGCACTGGATATGGCCAGCCTTGTGGCGGGCACCAAATACCGCGGTGACTTTGAGGAGCGGTTCAAGAACCTGCTGGAAGAGCTGGTGCGGGACGGCAACTCCATCCTGTTCGTGGACGAGTTCCACACCATCGTGGGTGCCGGTGCGGCGGAGGGCGCCATCGATGCAGCCAGCATCTTAAAACCGGTGCTGGCCCGGGGCGAGATACAAATTATCGGCGCTACCACTACCGAAGAGTTCCGCACCCACATCCAGAAGGATGCCGCACTGGAACGCCGTTTCGGCAAGGTGCAGGTAGAGGAGCCTACGCCTGCGCAGGCGCTGGATATCCTCAACGGGCTTGCGCCGCGCTATGAGAGCTACCACAATGTCTGCCTTCCGCCGGAAGCGCTGCAGGCTGCGGTGGAGCTTTCGGTGCGGTATCTGCCGGGGCGCTTTCTGCCGGATAAGGCCATCGACCTTGTGGACGAAGCCTGTGCGGCGGCACGCATCCGGGCCGAGCAGGCAAAGCAGTCAAAGCCCACGCTGATGCCGGACGATATCGCCCATGTGGTGGCGCAGGCCAGCGGTGTGCCGGTGGAGCGGGTAGGTGAGCAGGAGCGGGAACGGCTGGACAAGCTGGAAGAACGTCTCAACGCCGAGATCGTGGGCCAGAGCCGGGCTGTGGCTGCGGTGGCAGGTGCCATCCGGCGCAGCCGCACCGGTCTTGGCGAGCCGGGCCGGCCCATGGGTGCCATGCTGTTTCTTGGCCCCACGGGAGTGGGCAAAACGGCTCTTGCCCGGGCGCTGGCGGTCAGCTGGTTCGGCAGCGAAAAAGCCCTGCTCAAATTTGATATGTCGGAGTATCAGGAGCAGCACACCGCTGCCCGGCTGCTGGGTGCGCCGCCGGGCTATCTGGGCCATGACGAGGGCGGACAGCTGACCGAAGCAGTGCGCCGCCGCCCTTACAGTGTGGTGCTGTTTGACGAGATCGAAAAGGCACACCCGGACATTCAGAACATCCTTTTGCAGATACTGGAAGATGGCCAGCTGACCGATGCCATGGGCCGCAAGGCGGATTTCCGCAACACCATCGTACTGCTCACCTCAAACCTCGGCGCACGTTTTTTGGCGGGTCAGAGCACGCCGCTGGGCTTTGCGGCGGGCAGCGAAGCCGTGTTTGAAAAGCAGTCTGCGCAGGCCATTGAGGAGGCAAAAAAGTGGTTCCGGCCAGAGCTGGCAGGCCGTCTGGACGAGATGATCGTATTCCGTCCGCTGGCCGACGACAGCCTGTGCGCCATTGCCGAAAAAATGCTGTGCCAGCTGGAGCAGCGTGCCGCCCGCAGCGGCTACCAGCTGCATCACACACCGCGGGTAGGGCAGGCGCTGGCAGCAAAGGCCCGCTCTGCCTACGGGGCCAGAGAACTGCGCCGCGCAGTGGACAGGGCAGTGGAGCAGGCACTTGCGGATCAGATCGCATCCGGCACGGCCTGCGTGGGCCAGCACTGGACAGCGGACTGCTCGGCGGATGGTGCTATCGTCCTGCGGGAGGACGAAACCGCAACACTGTAAAGCATCTGAAGCTCAAAAGGACCGCCCTGAGTTACAAGACCCGGGGCGGTATTTTTTTGTCTGCAGGGGGGAGCGGAGACGTCCGCTCCTTTTTTGTGCGTACGGGGCAGGGACATTGTGAGATTGGCTCTTGCATCCTTTTGGTTTTCTGTTATCATAGAAGCAACAGAATTGCAGGAGGAAGTCCATGCGCACATTATTTCTTTTGAACCCAACTGCCGGTAAGGCTGATTGCACCCGTACGCTGCCGCAGCAGATCAATGCTGCCGCCGCGCGTGCAGGGCTTGCGCCGGAAGAATATGCCATTCAGGTCACAAATCACGCCGGTCATGCCCGGGAGCTGGCCAATGCCGCTGCGCAGCAGGCCCGGCAGAGCGGGGAAGAACTGCGGGTCTTCACTGCCGGCGGCGACGGCACCTTCAACGAAGCGCTCACCGGGATCTATGGCTATGCAAATGCAGCCGTGGGCTGTCTGCCCTTTGGCAGCGGCAACGATTTTCTGCGCACCTTTGGTACAAAGGAAGAGTTTCTGGATCTGGATGCCCAGCTGGCCGGTGGGCCGGTGAGCATCGATCTGATGCAGACCAGCCTTGGCCTTTCGGCCACCATCTGCGCTGCCGGTCTGGATGCGCAGGTTGCCTACGGCATCCCGAAGTTCCGGCGCATCCCGCTGTGCGGCGGCGAGATGGCCTATGTGCTTTCCATTGTGGAACAGCTGTGCGGACACATCGGCCGCAGGGTGGAGTACACCATCGATGGTGAAACGCTGGATGTGGACTGCCTGATGTGTGCCATCTGCAATGGCCGCACCTATGGCGGCGGTTTCTGTGCAGCGCCGGAAGCACAGCCCGACGATGGCTGGCTGGATGTATATATCATCCGCAAGGTGAGCCGCGTGACCATTGCAAAGCTGCTGGGAATGTACAAGAGCGGCAAGCACTTCCAGAACGGTCAGCTCGTCAGGGCTGCAGAGCCGTATTTCATTTACCGCCGCGCAAAGCAGGTGAGCCTGCGCGCTGCGGATGGCCGCGGGCCGATCGTTGCCACGGCAGACGGCGAATGCGCACCCAAGGAGCAGATCACTGTACAGGTACAGCCGCTGGCAGGGCGCATCCTTCTGCCAAAGCCTGCTTTTGAGCGCTTTGCAGCGCAGAGGACGGCACAGAGTGCAGACCGAACATGAAAAACCAGAAGAAGAGACAGCTTTTTTGTCCAAGAAGAAAGCTGTCTCTTTTTCGCTGTACGGCTGATTTTTTCATCTGTCATAAATTCTTAACAAAAAGAAGCAAAAAAGGTCTTGATTTTTTGGGTCAAGATGAGTACAATACACTTAGCACTCAGAGAAATTGAGTGCTAAAGAACCAAAGAGCCGACACGAGGCCCTTTGGACACAGCAAAGTTTTAAATTATATTTTTACTATAGGAGGGCAAGAACTATGAAGATCATTCCTCTTGCAGACCGTGTTGTCATTAAGGCTGTTGAGGTTGAGGAGACCACCAAGGGCGGTCTGATCCTGACCGGCAGTGCTAAGGAAAAGCCCCAGGTGGCTGAGGTCATCGCTGTCGGCCCCGGCGGCGTTGTGGACGGCAAGGAAGTCAAGATGACTGTGAAGGTCGGCGACAAGGTCCTCACCAGCAAGTACTCCGGTACCGAGGTCAAGGTGGACGGCGAAGAGTGCACCATCGTCCGTCAGGGCGATATCCTGGCAGTCGTTGAGGACTGAGCAGTTTCCCCTCTGATATTTGAAAATTGAGCTTTAAAGGAGCGATTTGATTATGGCTAAGCAGATCAAGCAGGGCGAGGATGCCCGCAAGGCACTGTGTGCCGGTATCGATACCCTGGCAAACACCGTTAAGATCACCCTGGGCCCCAAGGGCCGCAATGTGGTGCTGGGCAAAAAGTTCGGTGCACCGGTCATCACCAACGATGGCGTGACCATTGCCAAGGAGATCGAGCTGAAGGACGAGTTCGAGAACATGGGCGCACAGCTGGTGCGTGAAGTCGCTACCAAGACCAACGACGCAGCAGGCGACGGCACCACCACCGCAACCGTTCTGGCACAGGCCATGGTCACCGAGGGCATGAAGAATGTCACCGCCGGTGCAAACCCCATGGATATCCGCCGTGGCATGAGCAAGGCTGTTGCCAAGGCTGTTGAGACCATCAAGGCTCACAGCCAGAAGGTGAAGGACAGCAACGATATCGCCCGCGTCGGCGCTATTTCTGCAGGCGACCCCGAGATCGGCCGTCTGATCGCCGAGGCTATGGAGAAGGTCACCTCCGATGGCGTTATCACCATTGAGGAGAACAAGACCACCGCTGAGACCTACAACGAGATCGTGGAAGGCATGCAGTTCGACCGCGGCTACCTTACCCCGTATATGGTCACCGATACCGACAAGATGGTGGCTGATCTGGACAATGCCGCTATCCTGATCACCGATAAGAAGATCAGCGTGATTCAGGATCTGGTTCCCCTGCTGGAGCAGGTCATGCAGAATGGTATGAAGCTGCTGATCGTGGCTGAGGATATCGAGGGCGAGGCTCTGTCCACTCTGATCGTCAACCGCCTGCGCGGCACCCTGAACGTCTGCGCTGTCAAGGCTCCCGGCTTTGGCGACCGCCGCAAGGAAATGCTGCAGGATATCGCAACCCTGACCGGCGGCACCGTGGTCTCCTCCGATCTGGGCTATGAGCTGAAGGATGCTACCGTCCAGATGCTGGGCCATGCCCGTCAGGTGAAGGTCTCCAAGGAGAACACCACCATCGTTGGCGGTGCAGGCGATAAGGATGCCATCGCAGCCCGCATCGCTCAGATCCGCAGCCAGATCGAGGCCGCTACCAGCGATTTCGACCGTGAAAAGCTGCAGGAGCGTCTGGCAAAGCTGGCTGGCGGCGTGGCCGTCATCAAGGTCGGCGCTGCTACCGAAGTTGAGATGAAGGACAAGAAGCTGCGCATCGAGGATGCTCTGAACGCAACCAAGGCTGCTGTTCAGGAAGGTGTTGTTGCCGGCGGCGGCACTGCTCCTATCAATGCGATCCCCGCTGTGCGTGAGCTGTGCGACACGCTGGAAGGCGACGAGCGCACCGGTGCCAAGATCGTTCTGAAGGCTCTGGAAGCTCCTCTGCGCCAGATCGCTAAGAATGCCGGTCTGGAAGGCAGTGTCATCATCGACAAGATCATCTCTGCCAACAAGCCCAACTACGGCTTTGATGCTCAGAACGAGGTCTTTGTGGACGATATGATCGCTGCTGGCATCGTTGACCCCACCAAGGTCACCCGTTCCGCTCTGGAGAACGCAGCCTCCGTCGCTGAGATGGTGCTGACCACCGAAAGCCTGGTCGCTGATCTGCCGGAACCCCCTGCTGCACCCGCTGCTGCAGGCGGTGACATGGGCGGCATGTACTAATAACAGCCTAAAAACCGCATGAATCCTTGATTTTTGGAGCGCGCAAAAGCGGATTTACGCCAAACTTACGCCACTTACGCCAAAAATCAAAGCGCACTATAGGGTAACAAAATCGGCACTCGCTGAAAAGCGGGTGCCGATTTTTTGTGTCACGAAAAGCTGATGGATGCTGCACGCTACACACCGTCAGCTTTTTCGTTTACAGGGGAAAAAGTGGGTGGTATAATAGAAATAGAGTTTTGTAAGAGTGCTTTCATAGTCAAGGCTATAAAAAATACGGATAAGCATAAAGCCGGTGGATGATATGAAAATTCTGGATAACATCACCAATACCGTTCGAGATGATTTACGGGTCGAGATCAAAAAAGGTAGCAGGGTGTCTATTGCGGCAGCCTGCTTTTCGATGTATGCCTATAAAGAGCTAAAGAAGCAGCTGGAAACCATAGACGAGTTTGAATTTATCTTTACATCCCCCACGTTTGTGAAAGAAAAGGCTGAAAAGCAGAAGCGGGAGTTCTACATTCCCCGCATTTCTCGTGAAACGAGCCTTTACGGTACAGAGTTTGAAATCAAACTGCGCAATGAGATGACCCAGAGAGCCATCGCAAAGGAGTGTGCAGACTGGATCAGAAGGAAGGCTACGTTCAAATCGAACACCACCGGTGAAAATATGGCTGGCTTTATGACTGTGGATTCCGGCACAGCACAGACCGCCTATATGCCGATTGGCGGATTTACGACAGTTGATATTGGCTGTGAGCGCGGAAATAACAGCTACAATATGGTCAACTGCATAGAGGCACCGTTCGCACAGCAGTACATGAGGTTGTTCGATACCCTATGGAACGACCGGGACAAAATGCAGGATGTCACGGATGTGGTTCTGGAAAACATCAGCACGGCTTATGCAGAAAATTCCCCGGAGTTCATCTACTTTATGACGCTGTATCATGTGTTCAGCGAGTTTTTGGACGACATCTCAGAAGACGAACTGCCGAATGAGGCAACCGGCTTCAAGCAGAGCAAGATCTGGAGTCTGCTGTACGACTTCCAGAAGGATGCGGTGCTTGCCATCATCAATAAGCTGGAAAAGTACAACGGCTGCATCCTTGCGGACAGTGTTGGCCTTGGCAAGACCTTTACCGCACTGGCAGTCGTAAAGTATTATGAGAATCGAAACAAGTCGGTTCTGGTGCTGTGTCCCAAAAAGCTGGCGGAAAACTGGAATACCTATAAGGACAACTATGTGAACAACCCGATTGCATCGGATCGGCTGAATTATGATGTCCTGTTCCATACAGACCTGTCCAGAAGCGGCGGAAAGTCGAATGGCCTCGACCTGGATCGCCTGAACTGGGGCAACTATGATCTGGTCGTCATTGATGAATCGCACAATTTCCGTAATGGAATCGGAACTCATAGCAAGACGCAGGACAATCGTTACCAGCGGCTGATGGATAAGGTGATCCGTGCCGGAGTTAAGACCAAGGTGCTGATGCTTTCGGCAACGCCTGTCAATAACCGCTTTGTTGACTTGAAAAATCAGCTGGCCCTTGCCTATGAGGGAAACTCCGAATATCTGGATGAAAGGCTGAACACCTCAAAGAGCATTGAAGACATCTTTAAGCAGGCGCAAAAAGCCTTTAACGCATGGAGCAAACTGAAACCAGAAGAGAGAACCACGGATGCGCTGCTGCGGACGTTGGATTTCGACTTCTTCGAGCTGTTGGACAGTGTTACCATCGCACGTTCTCGGAAGCATATCGAGAAGTACTACAACACCAACGCTATCGGAAAGTTCCCAGAGCGGTTGAAGCCGATTTCCGTCCGTCCATGCCTGACAGACCTGAATAATGCTATCAACTACAATGAGATTTACGAGCAGCTGATACAGTTGAGCTTGTGCGTCTATATGCCCTCCAACTATATCTTCGCAAGTAAGATCCAGAAATATCAGGAGCTGACGCACAATAAGGGAGAGAATCTGACCCAGAGAGGCCGTGAGCAGGGCATTTGCAGGTTGATGAGTATTAACCTGCTGAAACGGTTGGAAAGCTCTGTACATTCGTTCCAGCTGACCCTGATGCGCATCAAGAAACTGATTGATGGTACGATTCAGTCCATTGACCAGTTTGAACGCTCCGGCCACGCTGATCTGGATATATACGACGTGGCCGGAGACGATTTTGACATGGACGATGAAAACACTGACTTTTTCACCGTCGGCAAAAAAGTCAAAATCGACCTTGCGGATATGGACTGGAAGAGCTGGCGTACGGAGCTTCGGAAAGATGCAGAAATTCTGGAGCTGTTGACCTTTATGGTGGCAGATATCACGCCGCAGCATGACACAAAGCTGCAAGAACTGTTCCAGCTGCTGTCTGAAAAAATTGAGCACCCGATCAATGCCGGCAACAGAAAAGTGCTGATTTTCTCTGCATTTTCGGATACGGCAGAGTACCTTTTTGACAATGTGAGTGCGTTTGTAAAGCAGAAATATGGGCTGAATACCGCTGTAATTACCGGCTCGATTGACGGACGTACCACGATCAAAGGCTTCAAGGCAACACTCAACAACGTGCTGACCTGCTTCTCTCCCATTTCCAAAGACCGGGATGTTTTGATGCCCGGTAGTGCCACGGAAATTGATGTGCTGATTGCGACAGACTGCATTTCTGAAGGTCAGAACTTGCAGGACTGCGATTATCTGATCAACTATGACATTCACTGGAACCCGGTACGCATTATCCAGCGTTTTGGACGAATCGACCGTATCGGCAGCAGAAACCAGTACATCCAGCTTGTGAATTTCTGGCCTGATCTGACGCTGGACGATTACATCAACCTGAAATCCCGTGTGGAGACCCGCATGAAAATCACCGTTATGACCTCCACCGGCGATGATGACCTTATCAACCCCGAAGAAAAGGGCGATTTGGAGTACCGCAAGGCACAGTTGAAACGCTTGCAGGAAGAGGTCGTTGACATCGAGGATATGTCGGACGGCATCTCCATTATGGATCTGGGACTGAACGAGTTCCGGCTCGACCTACTGGATTACATCAAGCACAACGGTGATTTGGACAAGAAGCCTCGTGGACTTCATGCAGTGGTTCCGGCTACGGATGAACTGCCGGAGGGTGTGATTTTCGTGCTGAAAAACATCAATAACAGCGTCAATGTGGACAATCGAAATCGAATCCATCCGTTCTACATGGTTTACATCGGCATGGATGGGCAGATCATCTGCGACTATCTGAACCCAAAAAAAATGCTGGATGATATCCGGCTGTTGTGCCGTGGAAAGTCTGAGCCAATTAAGGAGGTGTACGAACGCTTCAATCGGGAAACAGATGATGGAAAGGACATGGCAGAAATGTCCGAATTGCTGAGTGAAGCCATTGACTCGATCATTGATGTCAAAGAAGAAAGCGACATCGACAGCCTGTTCTCTGCGGGCGGAACAACGGCATTGCTCAGTCAGGTGTCCGGACTGGATGATTTTGAATTGATTTGCTTTCTTGTTGTAAAATGAACGCACAGAGGTGAAAAACGTGCTGGACTTGCCTGTGTCTACCGAGTTTAATAAACGCATCCCTAAGCAGAAGTTCTATGAGAATATCGCTGTCACCCCGGCTATGAAGAAAGCCTTTGTCGAGCAGATCAGGATCATCTACTGGCGCAATAAGATTGCGACCACTACCCTGAATCTGGCTGCTGGCGAGCAGGTGATGGAGATCGAGGTGTTCGAGGTACGGCTGTCTGCCCCGGAGCTGGACGAAAGTGTGCTGCGCCAGATCGACCGGGAAATTCCGTATCACATCCTCTTTTTGCTGGAATACGAGGGCAAGTATCGTGCTGTCATCGGCTACAAGGAGGTTGTGGTGGGCAAGACGGCCTTTAAGGTTGACCGCTATTATTCTACAGACTGGCTGGACAAAGACGATCTGCCGGTGCATCTGGAAGGGCTTACGCTGGATGCTGTATACGAGAACTTTGTCCGTCAGATTGCAGGCGATGTTCTGGTTGAAGAAAATGGCACTACGCTGAAAGAAAGCATTGAGCAGCAGAAGCAGCGTGAGCAGCTGGAAAAGCAGATTGCAGTACTGGAAGCTAAAATCCGTAAGGAAAAGCAGCCGAGGAAGAAATTTGAGATGGTGCAAAAGCTGAATGGCATGAAAGGTGAACAGGAAAGGAAGAAATAAAAATGAAGCGAATTTTGGAAAGTGGTCAATTCTCAAATTATAGAGAGGGGGTAAGTCTGGATTCTGCATCTATGGAGGTTGCGAACCTTTACAAATCATATTTTGGAAAAACGACAGTATTTATTTCCCATAAACACGATGATCTTGAGGACTTAAGTGGTCTCATTGGTTTTTTGGAGAAGAACTACAATGTCAAAGCTTACATTGACAGCAAAGATTCTTCTATGCCAAGTGTGACTTCTGGTGTGACGGCATTAAAAATAAAAGAGCGCATTCGTCAATGCGATAAATTTATTCTTCTTGCAACGGATGGAGCAGTGGAATCAAAATGGTGCAATTGGGAACTTGGATATGGAGATTCTCAGAAGTTTAGTAGTAAAGATATCGCCATATTACCGTTAAAACGGAAAGGATATAGTGATTCTTCCTATAAGGGAAATGAGTACATGCAGATATATCCATATATCGCTTATTATGACGGAACGGAATTTTATAGAGATAGAACCCCAGTACAAAGGGGCTATTATGTTGTGACTGAAGACGAAAAAGGAAATCGTACAATAAATCCTCTTAGAGACTGGCTGAATAATCATTGAGGAACGAAATAATGGATACTGAAACTGAGCTGGAAGTAAATGAAAAAACAAGGCATGAAGACAAGGTCGTACATCTTCAGATGATACAGGGTGTCATTGATCGTATGTCAACATCAGCAGCAATTTACAAAGGATTTGCAGCAACTATTGTGACAGGGATAGCAGCGATTTCCTTTACAGAGGTGAGCGCATGGATATTATTGATTGCGTTCCTTCCAGTAATCTGCTTTCTGGTGATGGATACATACTATCTCAAATTAGAAAAGCAGTATCGGATTCTGTACGAAAAGATACGGAATGAAAAAATCGTTCCAGATTTTTCTTTAGATTCAAGATGTTCAAATACGGAACTTTATGATGCAAACGCAACATGGCTTAAATGTTTACAATCCCCAAGCATTTGGATGTTCTATGTTCCCATTATTGCCATTGGAGTGGTAATAGTATCGTTAAAATTTGCAGGAGTGATTTGATATGGCGAAACGGCAGGTATTTTTTAGCTTTCACTACAACAATGACAACTGGCGGGTTGCTCAAGTTCGTAATATGGGAGTTGTGGAAGACCAAGAAACATTCTCCGATAACAGTTGGGAGAAAGTACGATTAAGAAGCGATGCGGCAATTAAAAATTGGATTGATAATCAGCTTTCTATGCGTTCATGTGTTGTTGTATTGATTGGAAGTGAAACTGCTTCGCGCAAATGGGTTCAATATGAAATCGAACAGGGCTGGAAACGTGGCAAAGGCGTTGTAGGGATTTATATACATAATCTCAAAGATCGTTTTGGCTGCCAAGACGATAAAGGGAAAAATCCATTTGAGGACTTTTACATTGATAAGGCGATAAACGGTATCTGGAAGAGAACGACTCCATTAGATACAGATAGCGTTAAGATGCAGGATGTCTGTAAAGCATACGATTCTGGATTTTATTATAGCGAAAATGTATATAACCATATAAAGAACCATATTCAGGATTGGATTGAGGAAGCTATCGAAATAAGAAATCGTTATCCAAAATAAGGAGTATCGTCATTATGGAAAACTTGAAAATGCACAGCCTTGACGGCGTGCAGCGCAACATAGATTTAATTGGCAAGCTATTCCCCAACGCCATTACCGAGGTAAAACGTGACGGCAAAGTAGAACACGCTATTGATTTTGACGTTCTGCGGCAGGAGCTTTCCGACTCCATCGTGGAGGGTCGGGAAGAGCGTTACCAGTTTACATGGCCGGACAAGAAAAAGGCGATGCTGGCGGCAAATGCGCCCATTACGGCAACGCTGCGTCCGGTGGCAGCTGACAGTGTGGGCAAAGATGGCACACCCGGCGGTTTTGACAGTGAAAACCTCTATATCGAGGGCGACAACCTTGAAGTGCTGAAGCTGTTGCAGGAAACCTATCTTGGTAAAATCAAGATGATCTACATCGATCCTCCGTACAACACCGGCAACGACTTTGTATACGAGGATGACTTTGCTCAGAGTGCGGATGAGTATCTTGCAAACAGCGGGCAGTACGACGAGGACGGCAATCGCATGGTGCAGAACACCGAAAGCAACGGTCGTTTCCATACCGATTGGCTGAATATGATCTATCCGCGACTGAAACTGGCAAAGGATTTGCTGCGGGATGACGGTGTTATATTTATTAGTATTGATGATAATGAAGTGGAAAACCTAAAAAAAGTATGTGATGAGATTTTTGGTTCAGATAATTTTCTTGCAAACATCATAATCGAAAATGATTCGCGCGTCCGTTCATACGATTCGATTGCTATAACGCATGAATACACCTTGTTCTATAGAAAAAGTATGGCATTCACTGCGAATGTTCTTGAAGATCCAGAAAAAAAGTTTCAGTATAAAGACGAACAGGGTGGATATGATTTATATGAATTACGAAATCGTAATTCTGATTTTAATGCTGATAATCGTCCGAATTTATACTATCCTTTTTGGGTGAATCCAAACAGGAAATATGATAACGATCTATATGAAATAGCGTTGGAAGCCAGAGATGGGTGGATAAAATTTTACCCTCAGGAATCACAGGGGATAAAAACAGTTTGGCGTTGGGGAAAAGAAAGAGCACGGCAGAATCTCAACACTGTCATATTCGGTCGTTTGGCAAGTGGTGGATGGCAAGTAGTTAAAAAATATCGTGAGTCAACATATGCTTTGAAATCAATCTGGCAGGGGGCAGACTTTTTATCCGATCGAGGTACGCTTGCATTCAAAAAGCTGTTCGACAATAAACGCATATTTACATTTCCCAAACCCTTAGAAATAGTAAAGCGATGCATGGAACTTAGCTGCACATCTCAAGACTATATTCTTGATTTCTTCTCCGGCTCTGCCACTACCGCCCACGCAGTTATGCAGTTAAATGCAGAGGATGGCGGACACCGCAAGTTCATTATGGTTCAGCTTCCCGAAAAATGCGATGAAAAATCTGAAGCCTATAAAGCAGGATACAAGAACATCTGCAAAATCGGCAAGGAGCGTATCCGCCGTGCGGGCAAGCAAATACTGTCCGCAGGGGGGGGGACAGTTATCATTCTCCGAGACGCAGCCTGACCAGAGCACCCCCATCGACATTGGGTTCCGCTGCCTGCGTCTGGACAGCAGCAATATGGAAAACGTCTACTATACGCCGGAGGAGACCCAACAGCAGGATCTGTTCTCTCTGGTGGATAACGTTAAACCCGACCGCACCCCGGAAGATCTGCTTTTCCAGGTGATGCTGGATCTGGGTGTGCTGCTGTCCAGTCCCATTGAGGTGAAAGAGATTGCGGGCAAAAAGGTGTTCAACGTGGCAGACGGCTTCTTGCTGGCCTGCTTCGACCATGATGTGACGGAGGAGACTGTCAAGGCCATTGCTAAGATGAAGCCGTACTATGCTGTTTTCCGTGACAGCTCCATGGCAAACGACAGTGTTGCGACAAACTTTGACCAGATTTTTGAAACGTATAGCCCGGAAACGGTAAGGAAGGTACTGTGATGGATTTTAATGGTATTAACTTACCTGATTTAACCCCAAGAATAGATACCTCGTTTATTGATGAAATGAATAGGCGAAATCAGGAAGTGATTGATAGCATTACGCCACTGAACGAGATTCTTGCAGAGGAAATAAAACCAATACTTGAAGGAAATCAGAAAGTGGTAGAGGGACTTAATGATAACTATTCAAAACTTAACGATTTGTACCTGCTGAAGGAGAAAGAGCTGGAAGAAAGCAAACAGGAAGCTGAAAAAGCAAAAAAGTATAATACAAAGATGCTGATTATTGCCCTTGTTTCTGCGGGTATTGCGTTAGCTTCGCTTGTTGCTACTATCCTTATTGCTCTTCTTTAATGGTGAAAATGTGATATGGATGATAAAAAGAAAAAAGAACTTGCTATTCGCAGTTCAGCGGCAGAATATTTGACTTTTGTGGCTTCTACGGGTGAGAGCGATGCAAGCTATGAAATGCGCTATGAGGATGAAAACATCTGGCTGACGCAGAAGATGATGGCGGCACTGTATGATGTGGATGTGCGCACGGTCAACGAGCATATCAAAAAAATCTATGCGGACGGCGAACTGACCGAGCAGGCAACTATCCGGAAATTCCGGATAGTTCAGACCGAGGGCACTCGTCAGGTCAATCGGGAACTGACGCATTATAATTTGCAGATGATTATTGCCGTGGGCTTCAAGGTGAACAATCAGCGTGCTGTGCAGTTCCGCAAGTGGGCGGGGCAGATCGTCAAGGATCACACCATTCAGGGCTGGACAATGGATGTGGAACGCCTGAAAAAGGGTCACATGTTCACGGATGAATACTTTGAGCGGCAGCTGCAGCAGATCCGGGAAATTCGTCTGTCGGAGCGCAAGTTCTATCAGAAAGTAACGGATCTGTACGCAACAGCGTTTGATTATGACAGGGATGCAAAAACGACCCGGCGGTTCTTCCAGACGGTTCAGAATAAGATGCACTATGCTGTGCATCGCCACACGGCGGCAGAACTGATCGTGGAGCGTGCCGATGCCAACAAGGAGCACATGGGGCTTACCACATGGGAAAATGCGCCGGATGGGAAAATCCTGAAAGCGGATGTGACAGTAGCCAAAAACTACCTGAGCAAAGAGGAAATGAACTATCTGGAGCGAATCGTGTCGCTCTATCTGGATTATGCCGAGCTGCAGGCCGAGCGCAAGATCCCCATGAGCATGGAGGACTGGGCAAAGCGGCTGGACGGTTTTCTGGAGTTCAACGGCAATGAACTGCTGACAGGCCCCGGTAAAATCAGCGCAGAACAGGCCAAACTCCACGCAGAAACCGAATACGAAAAGTATCGTGTCATTCAGGATCGCCTGTATGAGAGCGATTTTGACCGGTTCCTGATGCTGGAGCAGGAGGTAAACCACAAAGATGAAGTTTAGTTTTAAGATTCAGCAGTACCAGACGGATGCTGTGGATGCGGTGGCACGGGTCTTTCAGGGTCAGCCCTATAATGCAGGTGTGTCTTACCTGCGGGATATGGGAAGTCTGTCTGCACAGCCGCAGCAGTTGAGCCTTGTTTCCAGTGGGGACGATGCAACACAGGTGGAGTTGCTGGATTTGATCAACGATTCCGGTTTTAAGAACGAAGCACTCCAACTAACCGACCAGGAGCTGCTTCAGAACATCCGCGCGTTGCAAGCAGAAGCAAACATCCATCAGTCGGACAAGTTGGTGGCACCGCTGGGCAGGTGTTCTCTGGATATTGAGATGGAAACCGGCACAGGCAAGACCTATGTTTACATCAAGACCATGTTCGAGCTGAACAAGCGGTATGGTTGGAGCAAATTTATCGTTGTTGTGCCGAGTATCGCCATCCGTGAAGGCGTAAAGAAGTCCTTTGAGATCACTGCCGATCACTTTATGGAGTGCTACGGCAAAAAGGCACGGTTCTTTATCTACAACAGCAGCAACCTGAATCAGTTGGATTCCTTTTCCAGCAATTCCGGCATCAATGTCATGATCATCAACACGCAGGCGTTTGCCGCCTCCATGAACGAGGACAAGAACGTGGAAGGCCGCAAGGGTGATGCCGCTGCGAGAATTATCTACACCAAGCGGGATGAGTTCGGCTCCCGCCGCCCGATTGATGTGATTGCCGCCAACCGCCCGATCCTGATTCTGGACGAACCGCAGAAGATGGGCAAAGAGGACTCTGCCACTCAGAAAGCCCTGAAAAAGTTCAATCCACTTTTCACACTGAATTACTCTGCTACCCACGCCAAGCAGCATAATCTGATTTACGTTCTGGATGCGCTGGACGCTTACAATAAGCGACTGGTCAAGAAAATCGAAGTCAAAGGCTTTGAGGTCAAAAATCTGCGTGGTACGGACAAGTATCTGTATCTGGAAAGCATCATCATCTCCCCGAAGAATCCGCCACGGGCAAAAGTGGAGATGGAGGTCAGCTACCAGAACGGCACGAAGCGAGAGTTCCATATGCTGGATGTGGGCGATAATCTCTATTATAAATCCGGGGAAATGGAGCAGTACAAGGGCTTCGTAGTGTCGGAAATCGACCCGATCACGGGTGTTGTGACTTTTACGAACGGCGATACCATCCGCAAAGGTGATGTTACCGGCGACGTTTCCGAAAATGATATGCGCCGGGTGCAGATCCATGAAACGATCCTTTCGCACTTTGAAAAAGAGCAGGAACTTTTCAAACTTGGCATCAAGACACTTTCGCTGTTTTTCATCGACGAAGTGGCAAAATACCGCCAGTACGATGAAGACGGAAACGAGCTGCTGGGCGAGTACGGCAAGATTTTTGAGCAGGAGTATCTTTCGGTTCTGAATGAGCATCGCACCCTGTTCGACCCTGCTTATACAGCCTATCTGGATTCAACCGATGTGCATGATGTCCACAAGGGCTATTTCAGCATCGACAAGAAAGGTCACAGCGTCAACAGTTCGGTCAAGCGTGGCTCAGATATGTCGGATGACATTTCTGCCTATGACCTGATCCTGAAAAATAAGGAACGTCTGCTGTCCTTTGAAGAGCCGACCCGGTTCATCTTCTCCCACTCTGCCCTGCGGGAAGGCTGGGATAACCCGAATGTGTTCCAAATCTGCACCCTGAAGCACAGCGACAGCACCACGCAGAAGCGGCAGGAAGTAGGCCGTGGTCTGCGTCTGTGCGTGAATAAGGACGGAAACCGCATGGATGCGGAAGTGCTGGGAGATAAGGTGCAGGATATCAACGTCCTGACCGTTATTGCCAGCGAGAGCTATGCAGGATTTGTAGACGGACTGCAAAAGCAGACCGAAGCAGTGCTGTATGATCGCCCCCGCAAGGCAGACATTGCATATTTCACCGGCAAGACCATCAGGTTGGATGGCAAAATTGTCAAGGTGGATGACCGTCAGGCACGGGCAATTTATCAGTATCTTGTCCGCAATAACTATGTGGATGAGCAGGATAATGTCACGCAGGACTACCGGGACGATGTGCAGACCGGAACACTTGCACCGGTGCCGGAAACGCTGAAGCCCATTGAAGAGGGCGTGCACACGCTTGTGCAGGCAATTTATGATGACAGTATGCTCAAGTCTATGTTTGAGGATGGCAACAAGCCGAAAGTGCTGGAAAATCCGCTGAACGACCGGTTTGAAAAGGCAGAGTTCCAGAAGCTCTGGCAGACGATCAACCACAAATACGCCTATACGGTGGATTTTGATTCTGAGGAATTGATTCAGAAAGCAATCGTACACATCGACAGCGAGTTGTACGTCAGCCGGTTGCAATATACCGTCACCTATGCTGGTCAGAAAGATGTTCTGAGTGCCGATATGGTGCGGGAAGGCAGCAGCTTCAGAGATGCCAAGAGCAGAACAAAAAAATTAGAACATGACTACGCAGGTCAGGTTGCGTATGACCTGATCGGCAAAATTGCAGAGGGCACAACGCTGACCCGGCATACCGTTGCACGGATTTTGCAGGGCATCAAGCCGACAACCTTTGCGATGTACCAGAACAACCCAGAAGAATTTATCGCAAAGGTGATCCGGCTGGTCAAGGAGCAGAAAGCTACCATGATCGTGGAGCATATCACCTATGATACCATTGAGGGCAGCTACGACAGCAGCATCTTTACGGCAGAGAAACACGCTCTGACGATGGATAAGGCTTACAAGGCACAAAAGGCGATTCAGGATTACGTTTTCACCGATGGCACAGCGGAAAAGAGCGTGGAACGGAAGTTTGCGGAAAATCTGGATGGTGCAGAGGAAGTCTTTATCTATGCAAAACTGCCGAAAGGCTTCTATATTCCGACCCCGGTTGGACACTACTCCCCGGACTGGGCAATCGTGTTCCATGAGGGCAAGGTGAAACACATCTATTTTGTAGCAGAAACCAAAGGCACGATGGAAAGCCTGAACTTGCGCCCAATCGAGAAGTCCAAGATCGACTGCGCCAAGAAGCTCTTCGCAAAATTGTCAGATGGTCTTGTGACATACGACCATGTGGACAGCTATCAAGAGCTGATGAATAAGGTACTGCAGTGACCAGTACAAAATGAATCATGAAGCGGCTGTTTGCGTAGATGCAGATGGCCGCTTCTGCATTTGACATCCTGATCGGGAGTGTGAGCGATAATATAGGGCTGCGATGAGTTTGAACGAATCAGCGATGCAATCGCACAGTCTGCATCCACCGGATGCAGTTCAAGGGTTTGACTTTCCCAACAAGTGTTTGGCAACGCAAAAATGGTCTTTGTATAACCTCTTGCTAGCGCTATGAGGCCTCTCAAAACGCCTCCCAAATTTGAAAATCACTTTGCAAGAATGATCGTCCGTTTTCAAGCTCAACTTGAAGTGGACGGTTGTTTTTCTGCTCAAAAAAGTTCCGAGTTGGTATTCCATTACAAACAGAACAAGTTGTCCTGTTCGCTCTTTTTACCAAAGTTTCCCTTGCTTTTTCTGACAAGCTGCCGAAAGTGTCGTGTTTTCAAAACTTTTTGTTGACACGGCTCGATTTTTGTGGGAGTCTATCCCAACAATTTAATATAACATATTTACTTAGAATTCCAGCTCGACTCCCGAAGGAGCCGGAGCAAGTTTTTGACTTTCTTATCGCTACATAACGAACCCGAACCAAGGCCATCCCAGAAGGGATGGTCAGGTTCAGGTTGTTGTGTGGCGATCTTTTTATTGCCAAATCCAGCGCCGAACCTTGAAAACCGCATGACCGTCTGCATGGGATACCCGGCGATGACCTCGCAAAAGCGAGCCGGAAAACGCCGCCGGAAGGGGGCAGGAAATCCATGCAGGGAGAACGGCTAAACGTTGATTCCTCAGTTACCAGAAAACAATGTGGTCAAATTGACCACATTGTTTTTCTGTAACGCCAGTGAAAGGAGGGTCATCTCCATGTATATGACAAACGAAGAATGGGAGCAGAACAATCAGGATTATTTGAAAGAATCGTATGAGGAAACGGGCTTTACCGCCGGAGGATACGCCGTCCACAAACTTATCTGCGGCGGCTGCGGTCGGGTGTTCTACACCACCATCTACACCAAGAAATACTGTCACAGCTACTGGTGCGGCAATCAGGCCAACAATCTGCGGCAGCGGGAATACCGCCAAATGCGCCGTCAGGATTTGGTCTGCCAGTGCTGCGGTGAAAAATTCACGCCCAAACGTGCAGATGCCCGCTATTGCAGCAACTCCTGCCGACAAAAAGTCTATCGAAAACGTGTTACAGATGCTGCAAGTACTCAAAATGAGCACATCGTTTTTCGTACCGTCTCAAGGTCTGTTGAAAATCAGGTGCCGCCACCCGGCACTTGATTTTACCCGTAACAGAATCAGTTGGTCATTTTGGCCAACTGAAAAAGCCGGACGAGCTGTCCATTCCAGGACAGCTTGCCCGGAGCAAGAGTGCAGAGAGGTGCGGGTCGCCTGCGGCGACCTCAAAAGGCCACTGGCCTTTTGAAGCACCGACCGAGCCGACAGGCGAGACCAGCTCTTTGAAGGGAGTCAAGGGGGAACGCCTTGCCCAGTGATATGATGCTGTGCGTCATATCCTACTGGGTATTATCTGGCGCAAAACGGCGGCAGATCCAGCAGCTCCGCTGCTGCGTTTTTCCACGCCAAGCTGTTGAAATGAAGGAAGCTCCTGCTAAACCTTATACCAAAATCAGGAAAAAGTAATCAAAACGGGTTCACCTGGGGGCCAATAATAGGCCTGAGAAGCCCACGACTTTAGTGATTTCAGGTGCTATGATAATTGCAGAGATGCAGCATCTTAATGATTTTTCGCAAAGAAAGAATAGCGATGCAACAAGAAATGGGAACGATGCTTCCTACTTTCACTGAAAATTAGGAACTCACAGTTCCTGTTCGACTATGAGTTTCTCTGTTATACTTTTCTTGCAGAGCGAAAGCAAACTCTTCTAAGCAGAAAGCGACAAACGCCATGATCTCCCACTGAGGGAAGGAGCGATAGGCCACTTTCTTTGCAGTATGACAACCACATAAATCCTTTTTTGAAAGGACTACCTCTCGATTCCGAGAGAAGATTTCAAGACACGGTCTTGAAATGCGAGACCCGTTGCTTAGAAGAATTGTATCACTCCTGTGATTTGATCGCACGAGTGGCCATACACAAAAAATACAGGAAAAGAGGGATGTCTATCTGAAATTAACACGACACAACGGACGAGCTGGAACCCACGGCACCTATAACCCAAAGCACAATGACCGCAGTTTCAACCTTGCCAACAGTGAACACATCGACTCGGAACGAGCAAAGGGCAATATCTACTGGGACTGCTATCATGGCATCCGTTCTGCATCCGACAAGGATAGACAGACTGCTGCGTTCAGCGATGTGGAGAAGATGTTCTATGAAATCCACTACTCTCACTTTGTGGAGAACCAGAATGCTCGCAATGCAAAGATTCGTCATACCGAGCGCAACCGAACCATAGAGGACTTGCTTGCCGGAAAGAAAACCTGCCCAGAAGAAACCATCTACCAGTTCGGAACGTTGGACGAACACGCATCGGTGGAAGATCTGGTTCTGGTGGTAACGGAGTTCATTGCTGAATTTCATGAACGGTTTGGTGCTCATGTGCACCTGCTGGACTGGGCACTGCATCTGGACGAAAGCACACCCCACATCCACGAGCGTCATGTGTTCGACTGCGAAAACAAGTACGGCGAGATGGCACCCCAGCAGGAAAAGGCATTGGAAGCACTGGGCTTCGAGCTGCCCGACCCGGACAAGCCCCTCAGCCGCCGCAACAACCGCAAGATCACCTTTGATGCCGCCTGCCGAAAGATGCTGTTTGAGATCGCCAAGCGGCATGGTCTGGAATTGGAGGAAGAAGCGGAGTATGGCAACCGCAAATATTTGGAAAAGCAGGACTTCATCCTTGCCAAGCAGAAGGAACAGCTTGCCATCCAGCAGAGCAAGCTGGACGAATTGACCCTCAAGGTCAGCGACATGGAAACGCTGATCGATGAAGTTTCGGCAGCAGCCTACGTCAAGGCGGTGGAGGTCGTGACGGACGTGGTACGCACCGAGACCCGCAAGGAAGATATGCGGATGATCGAGGACACGAAGAAGTGGGTGCTGTCCCCGGAACGCAAGGCTCCGCAGTCCACGAGAGAGTATGCCGCCCATCGGTTGGACACCGTGCTGGACAAGTTCCTCAAGACTATGCAGACCACCGCTACACGTCTGCAAGAGAAGCTGCTGAAGCCGGAAGTTCGGCAGAAAGGCAAAGAACAGGTCAAGGAGAAAGCACGGGATTCCGTTCTGCAACTGCTGAATCGCTTGCAGGCAGAGCAGACACAGTGGAAGCCCGGAGAACCGCATCTTGCGGAAAACTCGAAAAGTCGTTTTCAATAATAGTACGAGGTGATGTTTATTGAGCAAAGAAGTCAATCAAGAAGAACGTACGCCCCGAACCGTTGAAGATGTGAAAGAAATGCTGACTAAGCACTCCAACGGCGAAATCCAGCGGACGATTCAAAACTGCATCACGATTTTGCAGAACGACCATGTGCTGGCCGATGCCATCCGGCTGAATCTGTTGAGCGAGCGCATCGACATCGTAAAGCCTGTGGGTTGGCCTCGCTCCGGCAAGACGCTGAACGACATCGATATGAAGTATATCCTGCGCCGGATGGAGAAATACGGTATTTCCAGCGAGAAGAAAATTGAATCGGCCATCCGCATCGTTGCCAACGAGAACCGCTACCACCCCATCCGGGATTACCTGAATGGTCTGAAATGGGATGGAACAGAGCGGATTGCCCACGTTCTGCACCATTTTCTCGGTGCTGCGGAGGACGAGTACACTTGCGAAGCTATGAAAATTTTCCTGCTGGGAGCCATCAAGCGGGTGTTCCAGCCGGGATGCAAATTTGAAACCATGCTCTGTCTGGTGGGCGGTCAGGGTGCGGGGAAGTCCACCTTCTTCCGTCTGCTGGCCGTTAAGGACGAGTGGTTTTCGGATGACATGCGGCGGCTGGACGATGACAACGTGTACCGCAAGCTGCAAGGTCACTGGATCATTGAAATGTCGGAGATGATTGCCACCGCCAATGCCAAAAGCATCGAGGAAATCAAGAGCTTTCTCAGCAAGCAGAAGGAAACCTATAAAGTCCCCTACGAAACACATCCTGCCGACCGTCTGCGCCAGTGTGTTTTTGCTGGCACGACCAACCGGCAGGATTTTTTGCCCCGTGACCGCACGGGCAATCGCCGCTTCATCCCCATCCCGGTGGATGCGGAACTGGCCGAAGTTCACATTCTGGACAATGAGGAGGAATCTCGCACCTATATCGACCAGCTCTGGGCAGAAGCCATGACGATTTACAACAGCGGTAATTACAAGCTGGCGTTCAGCCCCGCCATGCAGGAAACGCTGCAAGTCCATCAGCAGGACTTCATGCAGGAGGATGCGCAGGCTGGCATGATCTACGCCTTTCTGGAGGACTACACGGGTGACCGGGTGTGTTCCAAGCAGCTTTATGCGGAAGCGCTGGGCAACACGAACATCCCGGCTGAGTGGGAGACCCGTGCTATCTGTGAGATCATGAACACGGGAATTTCGCGCGGCGATATCCAAGGCTGGCAGGCGCACAAGACCGCCAAGCGTTACCCGAAGTACGGTGTTCAGAAAGGCTGGGAGCGCGTAACCAGCCCCGAAACCGGGGCTGAAAATTTCTCCGAAATGACGGATGCGGAAGCCAAGCAGCTGAGCTTTCCCTTCTGATGGACATCGGTTACACGTCTGGTTACAGATTCGGTTACACCTTAGTTACGGCGCAACTGCCGCATGGCTGCTGCGTTTTCCGCTTTCTGTAACCAAGTAACCTTAAAAAGATAAGAAGAAGTATAAAGCCCACCGAATGCCCTGCGTACAGAAAAAGAGAGTTTTCCTGCCCGGTTACAGGCGTTCGGTTACAAGGAAGTGGAGGTCTGCCTATGAAGGAAGTTCGCGTTTGCGAAGCAATGAAGTCCCCGGTGGGGACTTTAAGCGACGGAACGGTCTTGCATCAGCAAGATGGAGGGACCAAGCCCCGACAAGTTCCGATTTGGGAAAAGAGCAATTTAACGCTGGAGGAAGCTGCGGCTTATTCCGGCATTGGCATCAATAAACTGCGTGAGATTACCAACGAGGATAAGTGCAAATTTGTCCTTTGGGTGGGCAACAAGCGTTTGATCAAGCGCCGTCTGTTTGATTGCTTTATCGAGCAGGCGTATTCTATTTGAGAATGATGCAACGTCTTTTCTATTCGATATCGGTGGAAATCGCATAGTCGGTATGGTATACTAAAATCAACCCCTATATGCGCTTTTCACAGAAAGGAGTTTCTAAATGCCTGAAAAGCGCAAGGATAGCAAGGGCCGTGTTTTGAAGGATGGCGAAAGCCAGAGAGCAAACGGCACCTACGACTATCGTTATACCGATATCCACAAGAAACGGCGTTGTATTTACGCTAAATCCCTGACAGAGCTGCGGAAAAAAGAGGAAGAACTGTGGCGCGATTTGGCAGACGGCATCGACTACGCCGCCGGAGAGATGACGGTGGCTGATCTGGTTGACCGCTATATGAACCTGAAACGTGGGTTGAAACCCAATTCACTTCGGTCGTACAACACAGCGGTCAAGCGGATTCATGCTGACCCTTTCGGGCAAAAAGCCATCAAAACGGTAAAATTGTCCGATGCGAAAGGCTGGTTCGTGTTTCTGCATGACAGCGGTTTCAAGCAAAACACCATAGGAATCCTGCAAAGCGTTGTCAGACCGGCGTTTGAGATGGCGGTAGAGGATGACATCATCCGCAAGAATCCATTTAAGTTCAAGCTGTCGGACGTTGTGCCGAAGGACGCTTATGTGCGCAATGCCCTGACCAGAGAGCAGCAGATGAAATATCTGCAATTCGTTCAGGACTACGGTGGCAACTATTATGATGATATCGTCATTCTTATGGGAACTGGCTTGCGTGTGAGCGAGCTGTACGGCCTGACACGAGCAGATATCGACTTTGAGCGGCACTGCATCCATGTCCGGCGGCAGCTTTGCCGGACGGCTGAAAAGCCTTACTTTGTCACACCGCCGAAAACAAAAAGCGGTATCCGCAATGTTCCCATGACAGATACCGTTTGTGCAGCGTTGCGGCGTGTAGTAAAAGCCAGAGCGTCCACGAAAGTGGAAGCGCTGGTGGATGGTTGCAGCGGATTCCTCTTTCTGGACAAGTCCGGAATGCCGAAGGTGGCAATGCACTTGGAAAACTATATGCGTGGCGTGCAGGGAAAGTTTGAGAAGGCGTACAGCAAACCTGTTCCGCGCATTACACCTCATGTGCTGCGACACACCTTCTGCACCAATGTTCAGCAGGCCGGGCTGGATGTAAAAAGCCTGCAATACCTGATGGGACACTCCAATGCCAGTGTGACGTTGGATGTCTACACGCACAGCAGCTTTGAATCGGTTGAAAGAGCCTTTGAACAGATCGCCGGCAACCTGTGATTTTCGACGCATGAAGCGGAATTTCTTACGCCGAAACTTACGCCAAAACTTACGCCAATCACCCGGTAAGTGGCGTAGATTTGCGTAGAAAAGCGTGGATCGTGCAAAAACGGAGAATCTGGAAAAATCGGCTTGTGGCCTTGATAATTCTACAAAAGTCTACGTTTCCCGATATTCGTGATTCGGCTCCAAAAGTGTGGTTTGGAAGGGCGGCATGTACTAAGCCAAAACCGCCGCTCCCAAGAATCCCAATTTATAAAAAGAACGCAGGCAGAACTTTTCGCAAAGGCGAAGGCTCTGCCTGCTTTTTTGCACCCCTGCCGCACTTTTCTCTTCGCCGCAAATGTGCTACAATAGCCTTAGCATAAGGAAAAGGGGAACGCGCATGGCCAGAAACAGGCAGAACCTGAACATCATCTACATCTCGGACCGAATGCGGGAGACGCTGCGGCCCATAGCGTCCTGTGCGCTCACGGCGGTGGTGGCCCCCATGGGCTACGGTAAAACGACGGCAGTGCGCTGGTTCTTGGCAGAGCAGGCCAAGGCGGGGGCCGTGGTGCTGCAAGCCAGCATCTACTCGGATAACCGCTCCATCTTCTGGAAAAGCGTGCAGAAGGCCTTTGCCGCCGCCGGGCTGACGGTGCTGGAGGGCTACGACTGCCCCGCTGACGCCAGCGGCGCGGCTTTGCTGCTGGAGGACCTGTGTGCTGCGCTGGGCGGCAAAACGCCCTACTATCTTTTTCTGGACGATTTCCACCTGCTGGGGGACGAGCGGGTGGCGCAGTTTTTGTGTCGGCTGGCCTACCGCCTGCCCGAGAACGTCCACCTTATCGTGGCCAGCCGCAACCGCTTTCTGCCCGGGGAGCAGGTGGTGCGGCTGGGGCGGCGGCTCCACCGCATCGAGGCCGACGGCCTCCGCCTGAACCGGGAGGAGCTGCTGGCCTACACCCACCGCTGCGGCGTGGAGATCACCGCCGCCCAGGCCGAGAGCCTGCTGCGCTCCTGCGAGGGGTGGTTCTCCGCCGTCTACCTGAACCTCCATGCCCTGGCCGAGCGGGGGAGCCTGCTGCAGCTGGGGTCGGACATCTACGCCATGTTCACCGCCGCCATGCTGGAGTCCCTGCCCGAGAAGACCCGGGGCTTCCTCGCTGTGATGGGGCTGGCCGATGAGTTCACGGTGGAGATGGCCCGGGCTGTCACCGCCCTGCCCGACGCGGAGGAGGTGCTGCGGGCCCTCACCCAGCAAAACGCCTTTGTCACCCGCCTGCCGGACGGGGTGAGCTTCCGCTTCCACCACATGATGAAAGAGTGCGCCGAGCGGCTCTTTGCCCAGCTGCCCGCCGCCCGGCAAACGGAGGTCTGGCAGCGGTATGGCCGCTGGTATGCCCAAAAAGCCCAGTACCTCCACGCTTTGCAGGCCTTTGAGCACTGCGGCGACCGCGACGCAGCCCTTGCCGTCATCGAGGCGGACGCGGGGGATCTGCTTGCCTCCCTCAGCCCCGCCGAGCTGCTGCAGCGGCTGGACCGCTGCCCGGTGGAAGCGCTGCAGCGCCACCCGCTGGCCATTCTGGTGCTGATGCGCCGGATGTTCACCTGGCAGCAGATCCCCAAAATGATGGAGCTGAAAGCCCTGCTGGAAGCCGCCGTGGCCCAACACCCCGAGTGGCCCGCCGCCGAGCGGGGCAACCTGCTGGGGGAGTGCGACCTCATCCAGAGCTTCTTGTTCTACAACGACATCACCCAGATGAGCCGCCTCCACCGCAGCGCCAGCCGCCAGATGAGCCGCCCCGCCGTCACCCTGCGCAACAGCGGCAGCTGGACCTTCGGCTCCCCCTCGGTGCTGATGATGTACTACCGCGCCCCCGGGGAGCTGGGCAAAGAACTGGCCGAAATGTACGAGTGTATGCCCCATTACTATAAGATCACCAACGGCCACGGCCAGGGGGCCGAGCTT
>NZ_FMFG01000006.1:93757-94079 GCF_900066275.1 uncultured Faecalibacterium sp.
GGCCGGAGCAGGCCCCGGAGCTGTTCCGGGAGCACAAGCTGGCCGAGGTGAGTTTCTTTGGGCCCTGCCGCCCCATGATGTCCCTCATCGAGCAGCAGGTCTGGCTGGCGCAGGGGGAGTACGTGAAGGTGATCGCCCACAGCGAGGGCCTGCTGCGCCGGTGCGAGGCCATGCACTACGGTCTGGTGGGCCTGCAGGCCCGCATCCAGCTGGCGGCGGCGCAGCTGCGCTTTGGCCAGCGGGCCGAGGCCCGGGCCGCGCTGGCAGCGGCTTTGCTGGACGCTGTGCAGGACGATTTCTGGGTGCTCTTTGTGGAGCAGTA
>NZ_FMFG01000083.1:0-1898 GCF_900066275.1 uncultured Faecalibacterium sp.
ATGGGCGGCGGCGGCAGCCACGGCGGCGGCGGTGGCCGCGGCCGTTAAAAACACAAAAACACGGAGAACTGCTGTGGGCGGTATGCCTGCGGCAGTTCTCTTTTTAGATTTCAGGCGTGAAGGAAATTCATTTGACAAATCAACTTTGTTAACCTATACTGAGAAACATGCATAATAAGCCAGAAATAAAGGCTCTGAGGGCGGAAAAGCCGCAGAGCAGGGAACGATAAAAATAGAGGGAGAAAACCATGCTGACTCTGGATAAGATCTACCATGCAGCCTTTGTGCTCAAGGATGTTGCCCGCAAGACCGACCTCATCGAGGCACCCAAGCTCTCCAAGGACTGCCAGCTGTACCTGAAAACCGAAAACCTGCAGGCCACCGGCAGCTTTAAGGTGCGCGGTGCTTACTATAAGATCAGCCAGCTTTCCGAGGAGGAGAGCGCCAAGGGCGTGATCGCCTGCTCTGCCGGCAACCACGCACAGGGCGTGGCGCTGGCTGCTACCCGCCGCGGCATCAAGAGCATCGTCTGTATGCCGGACGGTGCCCCCATCATGAAGGTGGAGAATACCAAGAATCTGGGCGCAGAGGTGTGTCTGGTGCCCGGCACCTACGATGATGCCCACGACAAGGCTGTGGAGCTGCAGGAAGAGACCGGCATGACCTTTATCCACCCCTATGACGATGAGCAGGTCATCGCGGGGCAGGGAACCATTGGTCTGGAAATTCTGGATCAGCTGCCGGATGTGGATGCGGTCGTTGTGCCGGTGGGCGGCGGCGGCCTGATCTCCGGCGTGGCCTTTGCCATCAAGAGTCTGCGCCCGGAGGTGAAGGTCTATGGCGTACAGGCCGAGGGTGCACCCAGCATGTACCGCAGCCTGCACGAGCATAAGTACCAGACCCTGAAAGCCGTTTCTACCTTTGCAGACGGCATTCAGGTCAAGACTCCCGGTGAGCTGACCTACCAGATCTGTGAGCAGTATGTGGACGACATCGTGACCGTGAGCGAGGATGAGACCGCTGCCGCCATCCTCTCGCTGATGGAGAACCAGAAGCTGGTTGCCGAGGGTGCCGGAGCCGTGCCGGTGGCTGCAGTGCTGTTCCACAAGCTGCCGGTCGAGGGCAAAAAGGTGGCCTGCGTCGTCTCCGGCGGCAACATCGATGTGAACATCCTCAACCGCGTGATCACCCGTGGTCTGGTCATGAGCGGCCGCAAGGCGAACATGACCATTGCGCTGGAGGACAAGCCCGGCCAGCTCAAGAAGGTGGCCGAGATCGTGTCCCGCTGCGGCAGCAATGTGGTGTCGGTGCAGCACGATGGCTCCGATCCCAACATGCCCATTTCCAGCTGCTTCCTCAAGCTCACCCTTGAGACCCGCGATGCCGAGCAGATCGAGCAGATCCGCGCAGAGCTTGCAAAAGAGGGTTTCCAGCTTGTGAGCGAAAGAGTATAATAGAAGAAAAAAGAAAGGAACGTTTTATCATGAAAGTCGTTTCCACTTCCAACGCACCCGCAGCCATCGGCCCTTACAGCCAGGCGATCGATCTGGGCAATATGGTGTTTGTTTCCGGCCAGATCCCGGTAGACCCTGCTACCGGCAAGATGGCCGATACGGTTGAAGAGCAGGCTGCACAGAGCCTTGCAAACCTCAAGGCCATTCTGGCCGAGGCTGGCCTTTCCATGGCAAATGTGGTCAAGACTGTCATCTTCCTTGCTGACATCAACGATTTTGCCGCTGTGAATGCCGTGTATGCCAAGGCCTTTGCTGAGCCGTTCCCTGCCCGCAGCTGCGTGCAGGTGGCCGCCATTCCCAAGGGCGCAAAGCTGGAGATCGAGTGCATCGCCGTGCGCGAATAATCAGGCCTAAACACAAAAGGGGCTGTGCCGCTGGCACAGC
>NZ_FMFG01000007.1:0-81670 GCF_900066275.1 uncultured Faecalibacterium sp.
AGTTAAGCTCACTTGTGCCGAAGATAGTTCGCTGGAAACGGCGCGTGAAAATAGGTAGTCGCCGACTTGAACAAAAAACGCTTCAGAAGAAATTCTGAAGCGTTTTTCTTTTGCCGGAAAGCTTTGTCAAATCTTTTTCTCCGGGTTTATACAGGGATGCTGGTATCAAAAAATATCAGAGTGCCGGCGGCGTCCAGATTTCTCCGCCTTCCTCCCCATCATGTTTTTTGGCAAAAATCACCATATAGTCTGCCGCTTCACCTTGTCCATCTGCGGCCTCCTGCTTCACAATTTCAACGCAGAACTCAACATTGTTGCCATTGTATTGATAATAACACAGAAAATTTGCCACCAATGCATTCGCAGCTCTTTTCCACGCCTGCGGATCAACAGCATTCTCCGGCATGGAAAAGACAGCCGTTCCGAAGTAGTCGTCACCAACGGGCTCATCTGTCTGATAAACCTCGGTTACATCCAGAGGATTATAGACATCAGCGTATTCATCCTGAAGATATGCCTCCAGAATGGCCCGTGCTTTTACGCTCAGCGCTTTGTTTTCGACCAGATTATAAGAATCCTCGTTTTGTTCAACTGCCGCTTTCAGTGCAGTCTTTACTGCATTTTTTGTCTGCTCCGAACTGCTGCTGCCGCCGCTGGGCCAGCAGCCTGTCAGTGCAGTCGCAGAAAATTTACAATAAAAAAGCAGCTCTGCCAAGGCAGAGCTGCAAAGTTTGCAATATGGGTAAAATCAGCGCTTAGAGAACTGAGGTGCACGACGGGCAGCCTTCAGACCGTACTTCTTACGTTCCTTCATACGAGGATCGCGGGTCAGGAAGCCTTCCTTCTTCAGAGCAGCACGGTTCTCCTCGTTCTGCTGCAGCAGAGCGCGGCTCAGGCCGTGGCGGATAGCGCCAGCCTGACCGGAAACACCGCCGCCGGAAACGCGGACGACGACATCGTACTTGCCCTCCAGGCCCAGCAGGACCAGCGGAGAACGGACGATCAGCTTCAGGGTCTCCAGACCAAAGTAGTTGTCGATATCACGATCGTTGATGGTGATCTTGCCAGTGCCGGTGTAAACACGAACGCGGGCAACGGAATCCTTACGACGACCAGTGCCGTAGAAATAAGGTTTGGTTTCGTACATGTTCGATTGCCTCCTTCTTAGAACTCGATCTTCTCGGGCTTCTGAGCTGCGTGAGCGTGCTCGGCACCCTGGTAGCAGTGCAGGCGGGTCAGAGCCTTAGCACCGATGGTGTTGGAAGGGATCATGCCCTTGACAGCGTAGGTCATGGCCAGATCGCTGTGCTCAGCCATCAGCTTGCTGTACTGGACCTTCTTCAGGCCGCCGATGTACTTGCTGTGGGTGATGTGGAACTTCTGCTCAGCCTTCTTGCCGGTCAGAACAGCCTGATCGCAGTTGATGACAACAACGAAATCGCCGCAGTCCACGTTGGGGGTATAATCGACCTTCTGCTTGCCGCGCAGCAGAACAGCGGCCTCAGCAGCGACGTGGCCCAGGCTCTTGCCGGCAGCGTCGAGCAGGTACCACTTGCGCTCGACTTCAGCGGGCTTCACGAGAGTAGTGCTCATATCTATTTCCTCCTGATAAGCTTTTTGTACGTTTCAGGCGCCTTTCTGGGGCGCGAGTGTCAGTATACATCATAAAAAGGTGCCTGTCAACAGCATTTTTTGATTTTTTCATTGTAATTTTTTCAATCTTGCAAAATCTCACGTTTTCTCTTGAATTCTCATTATTTCTAAAAACGCATTTTCTGCAAAATTTTCTGCCCACGGCCGCACATTTTCTGCCGCTGCCCGCTACAATTTTGTCTGCCGGTGTGGTATACTATAAAGGATATGGCAGCTTTTGCTGCGCACTGATACAAGGAGAATTTTTTACATGCCAAACGACATCGACCACAACGCCTCTGCCCAGCGCCGCACCTCCAAGCTTCTGGCCGCTATGGGCATCTTTGTTGCTCTGGGCATCATTGCTTACATTATTTTAACGCTGCTGGTCAACCGCAGCGTGCCCGCAAACCCGGACACCCACTACACCGGCACAAACGGCGTTTCCGTCTACTATGACAGTTCCATCTGGAAGGTGTGCCAGATGACCGAGGACAGCACCCTTGGCACCGTGCTGGAACTCGCCACGGCAGACAGCGCCGACGGTGAGGACTACGAAGCTGTGCTGCTGCAGCGCGGCACTGCCGACAGCTACGCGGACTTTATCGATACGTCCGAGAAGGACCTCAAGCAGGCCTATGGTGTCATCAAGCCCCGCAAGGTGAACCTGACCGTGGACGGTGCCGAGGTGGAGGCCGTGCGCTGCGACATTCAGGCGTATTATGCGGTGCTGGCCACCATTACCTACCCCAGCGGTGACGTGGTGTATGTTTCCGGCCTGACAAAGCTTGCCTCCATCAACGACATTGTGAATCTTGTGGAAAGTGTGACCCTGTCATGAGCAGTTCCCGTGCGATGCAGCGTCTGTGCGGCCTGATGCGCAAGGCTGTGCAGGACTATGAAATGATCGCTCCCGGCGATAAAGTGATGGTGGGCGTTTCCGGCGGCAAGGACAGCGTAGCGCTGACCATTGGCCTCGCGGAGCTGCGCAAGTACATCGGCTTTGATTTTACGGTGCAGGCCGTCACGCTGGACCCGCAGTTCGGCGGCAGGCCCATGGATTATACCGTATTGCAGGAGCTGTTTGCCCGGTACGATATCCCCTATGAGATCCGCCGCACCGAGATCGGCCCTGTGGTGTTCGACTACCGCAAGGAGAAGAACCCCTGCGCCCTGTGCGCCAAGCTGCGGCGCGGCGCACTGCACACGGCGGCGCAGGAACTGGGCTGCAACAAGGTGGCGCTGGGCCACCATCTGGACGATGCCGTGGAGACCTTTTACATGAATCTCTGGCGGGAGGGCCGCATCGGCTGCTTCTCGCCGGTCACTTATCTTTCGCGCCGGGACCTCACCCTCATCCGGCCCATGCTGCTGGCCACCGAGCAGGAGGTCATTTCCGCAGTGCACGCCGAGGGGCTGCCCATCGTCAAGAGCGTCTGCCCTGCCGACGGCGTGACCGTGCGCGAACAGACCAAGGAGTTCGTCAAGGAGCGCTGCCGCACCGACCACGCTTTCCGCCAGAAAACCCTGCACGCACTGCAGGAGAGCGGCATCGATGGCTGGCGGCCCGTCCACACCGGGCGCGGCAGCTTTGCAATTACAAACGAGGAAGAATGAATCATGAAGACTCAACCTTTTGAAAAACACGTCTGGGCCGAGATCGACCTCGATGCCCTGCGGCATAACTTCCGGGCCGTCAAAGCCCGGGCCGGTGACCTGCCGCTGTGCGCGGTGGTCAAGGCCGACAGCTATGGCCACGGCGCTGTGCAGTGTGCCCGCGTTTTTGCGCAGGAGGGTGCAGCATGGCTGGCAGTGAGCTGCCTGACCGAGGCCGTGCAGCTGCGTCAGGACGGGCAGACTCTGCCCATCCTTATTTTGGGCCATGTTCAGCCGGAGTACGCCCAGACCCTCATCCACGAGGATATCACTGTAGCGTGCTACTCCACCGAACAGGCGCAGAACCTTTCCGCTGCTGCCGTAAAGGCAGGCGGCAGAGTAAAGATCCACCTCAAGGCAGATACCGGCATGGGCCGCATCGGCTTTGCCCTGCGCACCGATTTTGATGCCGCCATCCGCGAAATGCTGGCTGTGTGTGAGCTGCCGGGCCTTGAGATGACCGGCCTGTTCCAGCACTTCTCGGTGGCCGACGACACCGCCGAAGAGAACGTTGCCTACACCGCGGAGCAGCACGCACTGTTCGTCAGAGCGTTCCATGCGCTCAAGGCGGCAGGCCGCGAGCCGCAGACCGTCCACTGTGACAACTCTGCGGGCGTGATGCTGCACCCGGACTGGCCCGAGGGATTGGCCCGGGAGCGCTGCATGGCGCGGCCCGGCATCATCCTCTACGGCTACGACCCCAGCGACGAGGTGCGCTTTGGGCAGTTCCGGCCGGTGATGACCCTCAAGACCGTGGTGAGCATGGTCAAGGAAATGCAGCCCGGTCAGAGCGCCAGCTATGGCCGCCGCTTCACCGCCGATAAGCCCACGCTGGTGGCCACCCTGTGCACCGGTTATGCGGACGGTTATCCCCGCCAGCTGAGCTGCGGCAAGGGCATCGTGGAGATCCACGGCAAGGCCTGCCCGGTGCTGGGCCGCGTGTGCATGGACCAGATGATGGTGGATGTGACCGGTATCCCGGACATCCACGAGGGCAACGAAGCCATCCTGTGGGGCGGCAGCGTCAGTGATACTGCCGAGACCATCGCCCGCAAGACCGACACCATTTCCTACGAGGTGCTGTGCGGCGTGTCCCGCCGCGTGCCCCGCGTCTACCTCGAGCACGGAAAGATCGTGGATGTCGAGGATTGGATACTGGAAGCTTAAATTTCTCCCGGAGGAACTACATGGCAAGAGACAATATCCGCAATTTCTGCATCATTGCACACATCGACCACGGCAAATCCACCCTGTCGGACCGTATTCTGGAGCTGACCAAGAGTGTGGACGAGCGCACCATGGAAGACCAGATTTTGGACAACATGGACATTGAGCGCGAGCGCGGCATCACCATCAAGGCCCGCGCTGTCACCATGAACTATACCGCCAAGGACGGCAAGACCTACGAGTTCAACCTCATCGATACCCCGGGCCACGTGGACTTTGCCTACGAGGTCAGCCGCAGTCTGGCCGCCTGCGAGGGTGCCATCCTTGTGGTGGATGCCACCCAGGGCGTGGAAGCTCAGACGCTGGCCAACACCTACATGGCGCTGGAGCATGATCTGGAACTGGTGCCCATCCTGAATAAGATCGACCTGCCCAGCGCCCACCCGGACGAGGTGGCGCAGGAGGTGGAGGACGTGATCGGCCTGCCCTGTCTGGATGCGCCCCGCGTCTCTGCCAAGACCGGCCTGAATGTGGATCAGGTGCTGGAGCGTGTCGTCACCGACATTCCTGCTCCCACCGGCGACCCGGATGCCCCGCTGAAGGCGCTGATCTTCGACAGCATCTACGACAGCTACAAGGGCGTTATCGTCTATATCCGTGTGTTTGAGGGCACCGTGAAGCCCGGCGATACCATCCGCATGATGGCCACCGGCGCGGAGTTCACGCTGGTAGAAGTGGGCCACATGGGTGCTACCAACCTTTCTCCCTGTGCCCAGCTGCAGGCTGGTGAGGTCGGCTATCTGACCGCCAGCATCAAGACCGTGCAGGACACCCGCGTGGGCGATACCGTCACGCTGGCCAATAATCCCACCGCCGAAGCACTGCCCGGCTACCGTCAGGTCAAGCCTATGGTGTTCTGCGGCATCTACCCCGCCGACGGTGCCAAGTACCCCGACCTGAAGGATGCACTGGAAAAGCTGCAGCTGAACGACGCCTCCCTCACCTTTGAGCTGGAGACCAGCGCCGCGCTGGGCTTCGGTTTCCGCTGCGGCTTCCTTGGCCTGCTGCACATGGAGATCATCACCGAGCGTCTGGAACGGGAATTTGATCTGGATATCATCACCACCACCCCCAGCGTGCGCTACCGCCTTACCCTGACCGACGGCACTGTGGAGATGATCGACAATCCTTCCAGCTACCCCGACCCGTCCAATATCGTCAAGCAGGAAGAGCCTTTTGTGGATGTTCACCTGTACACCCCCAACGACTATGTGGGCGGCCTGATGGATCTGTGCCAGAACAAGCGCGGCGTGCTGATCGACATGAAGTATCTGGACGATGTGCGCGTTGATCTGCACTATGCTCTGCCGCTGGGCGAGATCGTGTACGACTTCTTTGATGCCATCAAGAGCCGCAGCCGGGGCTACGCCAGCTACGATTACGAGTTTAAGGAGTACCGCGAGAGCGACCTTGTCAAGCTGGACTTCCTGCTCAATGGCGACCCTGTGGACGCGCTGTCCATGATCGTGTTCCGCGATAACGCCTATGCCAAGGGCCGCCGCATCTGCGAAAAGCTGCGGGATAACATCCCCCGCAACCTGTTCGAAATCCCGGTACAGGCTGCCATCGGCGGCAAGATCATTGCCCGTGAGACGGTCAAAGCCGTGCGCAAGGACGTGCTTGCCAAGTGCTACGGCGGCGACATCTCCCGCAAAAAGAAGCTGCTGGAAAAGCAGAAGGAAGGCAAAAAGAAGATGCGTCAGCTGGGCAGCGTTTCCCTGCCCAGTGAAGCCTTTACCGCTGTGCTCAAGCTGGACAGCGACGACGATTAAACTTTATAGATCAAAGAGAACCCGCGCTCTGGTATGCTGCAATGCACCCAGCGCGCGGGTTCTATCTGTTTTTTTACAACCTCAGTTTACAACCAAAAATGAGATAGGCACCCCCTTTCGGGGAAACCTATCTCATTTTTTTTGTTGGGACTATTTTGCAACAGTCCCTTTACGTTGGGGCGTCAGGGGGCGCTTACAGTCTCTTGGCTGTTCTTTTCCGATTTGCTTCTGCCCGGATTATACATGATTTCAGTGCAAAAGTCATCGAAACCTGCGCGAAACGTTCTTGAATCTGCGTGAACGAATCATCTGGGCAGCAAAAAAAAGCCCCGGAAAGGCTGTCTGGGTGCCTTCCGGGGCTGCTGTGAAAGATGACTGCATCAGTAATACTTTTCAGTCAAAAAGTACTACTGATACACTGCTTCGAGGGCTTTCTCACTCACTTTTCTGCTTCAGGCGGGCGTATTCGGCATCGGCCTGAATGGCTGCAGAGGTGAAGCTGTTGTTGTTCCACCAGCTGATCAGCGCGGCCACGGTGGTGATGCCGGCGGTCACCAGCTGTTCCACAGTCTGGCTCTCAATGGGCAGCATAGGTTTGCCCAGAGCGCTCAGCACCTGATTGGTCAGGGCAAGCAGCAGCACAGCGGTGCGGGCGATGGTGGCGGCAGAAATTTTACCAAAGTTCATATCAATTCCTCACTTTCTCATTTTGTTCAAGGTCAGCGATGCGGTGGTTGGCCACCTTCATCTGTTCTTCTAAAATCGGTACGCGGCGGGCAAAATTGTTATGCTCGCGCACCTCGCGGGTCAGCTCTTCGAGCTTGGTGTCGGTCACGGCCTGACTGCGGCTGTTGGCAATCAGCACGCCGATCAGGGTCACGGCCCCGGCAATGACAGCGGATAAGATCGTTTCCATTCCGTTCACCGCCTTTACCCGACCCACCGGCTTTTTGCTTTGCGCACATCCACATGGACAAAGCCTTTTGCGGGGTAGCGGCCGATGCCGCCGGTGCCGGGCAGCAGGGTCTCGGCGTAGGCGGCAAGCTGCTCCACCGGCACGCCGGACACCCGGATATCCGCGGCACGGCCATACTGATGCTGGCTGTAAACCGCCCCGCCCACAGCCCTGTTGTGTGCAGCGGTGCGGTAGCCGCTGGTAATGACCACTGGTGCGCCAAAATGGTCACGGATGGCCTGCAGCACCTGCACCAGTTCGCTGTCCACAAACAAAGGGTCGGTGCCGTCTTTGCAGGCAAATTCCTTTGCGCGGAAGCTGCGGCTCAGCAGCGTTTCGCCATCCCTTGCGCGGGAGTAAACGTTAAGCATGGCCGTCCTCCTGCAGCAGCGCTGCCACGGCATCCCTCAGCCGGGCGGGCACATCCTCCAGCGTTTTGATGCCCTTGCGGATCAGGGCCGCATAGATCCTTGCCATTACACACCACCTCCTTCGTACAGTTCACACAGGGCCAGCTGCAGGTCGGTCAGCTGGCAGGTCAGGCTGGCAATCGTCTCGGGCAGACGGGCTGCTTCCTCGGCCTGCTGGCGCTCTTTTTCCCGCGCGGCCAATTCTTCTTCCGTATAGCGGATGTATCTCTGCACCGGCACCTGTTCGGTCCATGCGGCCTGCGCAGGCACGCCCGGCACATCAATGACCTTCCGCACATCCCTGCCGCCGCCGGGATACTCCGTTACGGTCTCGTAGTGGCTCACTTCCTCCACGCCTTCCACGGCGGGGTGCTCCACTGGCTCGGTGTCGTCCACCAGATACCCAAGCGTCAGGTCAGGGTTTTCAATGGCTGCACCGTTCTCGTCAATGATCTTCATGGTTCAAAACCTCCTTTCTCAGGCCACGCGCCGCCAGATGTGCACATAGTAGGCGGCAGGCTGCACGGTGGCGCTGCGGCCGTAGATGGCATTAGACTTGGATGCATCCAGACTGAACTTATATACATCAGAAAAGGAATTGTATTCGCCCGTAGATGCGATCACGTTGCCGGCAGTGAATGCGCCGGATACCTTATGTTCACCCTTTTTTACATCCGCGACAAAAGAGCCTGTGATGTTCGGCAGTCCGGCCTTTACTGTGGTGCCCGCTGCGTGGCTACTGCTGGCACCCATCAGCACGCGCTCCGATGCGATCTGCTCCCATGTGCCGCCAAACAGGGCGGCAGGGCTGGTGGGGTCGGTGCTCTGGTAGATGCTGCCCACCGGGTAGGCAGCGGAGCTGGGTGCGGCCAGCAGAGCATCGACATCTTCCTTTGTATAATAGGAAGAAAAATCGGCACCGAAGGTGCGCAGGGCGTTTGCCTTTTCGGCAGCGGTCCATTCCCCGGCGGCTGCGGCGGTGGTCAGAGCCTTCTTCACGCCATAAGGCAGCAGGACTGCGGTCAGCGGCAGAAGTGCATCCGTCATGCTGTCCAGCTGTTCGCGGGCAGCTGGTGCGGTGATCAGGGTTCCGTCGCTGCGCACGTTGATGCCGCAGGCGGGGTCCACCCGCACTGCGCCGGGGGCCGAAGCCGTGGGCACCGTGCTGCTGCGCAGATAGGGCGACAGATCCGGCATGGCGGCAGTATCGGTCAACACGGCCCCGGTGTTGGGGTCCACGCTCAGCACCCGAAGCAGCTGGCCGGAGACCGGAACTGCCGGGCAGGGAAGCGCCCCCACATCCTGCGCCGTCAGTTTTACGATGCCGCTTTTGCCGTTCACGCTCACTACCTGACCGTCGGTAGGCACCAGCTCCTCTGCCCGTGCGGCAGCAGCCTCGGCACGGGCTGCACAGCGGGATGCAGCGGCACTGTCGGCGCTGGTGCGCTGTGCCGCGGTCTGGGCCTGTGCCGCATTGGATGCCGTGCTTGCAGCACTGGCTGCGGCACGCTGCGCGGCGGTGGAAGCGGTACTGGCACTTTCCAGCACACGCGCCACGAACTGCTCATACTGCGAGGGCGGCAGCTCTTCCACGCCGCCGTCGGTGGGCAGGATGGCGTAGGTGTCGTAGCTGCCGGGCCGGGTATAGGCGGCGTAGCCGCTGGCATCGATGGCTGCCAGCATCCACTGTCCGCCGGTGCTTCCGGTCAGGCGGCGGTCCACGGTGACGCAGTGCTGCGTGTCCAGTGAGACCGGTGCCAGCAGGGTGCCGTCGCTGCGGCGCAGGTAGAGCGCAACGGTGCACCCGGCCCATGCTTCCGGCAGCGTGAAGCACAGCTCGTCCACACCGGCAGCGTTCTGTGCACCGAGGTGCAGGCGGTGCGGCTGGGACAGAAATTCAGTGCCGCCGCACTGCCTTTGAATGATCTTGATGTTCACTTGAAAACCTTCCTTTCTGCTTTTTGTTTGATTGTACAGCCGCTGCCCGGCAGCTGCCAGTGTGGTCTTTTGCTGCACAAATTTCTGTGCTTCGGCATTTTGCCGGGAGGCGCTTTTCATGAGTAATTCGCACAGTTCTTTGTGGGTGAAAAATGGGATGAAAAAGAGGTGGCTTTGTACGGAAAACCAGCGATTTTTGGCCGCTTGCCGCATGGGAAAACGAACCCAAAAGTGCAGTTTCCGGTGCAAAAAGTCCAAAATAAATGTTAAAAATTCGTGAACAAAACACCCCAGAAAACAGGTCGAAAATCGGAAGGAAATAACCGAAAAAACAATATTTTGGAGAAAACAATGTTAAAGTTGCACAAAAAATAACGTCAAAAAACTAACAAAGTATGAGAAGGTGATTTGACAAATGGCCATTGGACTGGTAAAATAAGAGCCGCTCAACGGAACCAACAGACGTTGCAGCGTTTAAAATTTATCTGGATGAAGTAAAAAGCCGTCTTATATACGGCGCGGCGCGGGCAGATGGGGTCCGGGCCGGGAGGGTAACTGCACCCTCCGCAGCGGAGTCCAAATTGTATACGATGCTCGATTTTACCAAAAAGAGGGCATCGTATTTGATTGTGGGGCCAGATGGCTTCTGCCCGCCCTGCAGTCCGGGCGGCCGGGGCATGAAAAACATGTCCGCAGCCGCAGCCAATTTTGAAAAGAGAGGAGTTGTCTCGTATCGCTTCCGTAAAATTGAAGAAAGCATTGTCTGACTGCAAGCATGCAGTCTCTCCCCGTGTGCTGGCGTTTTGTGTCATGGTCGTGTGCCTTGTGGCTACACTCAGTGTGACCGCTGCGAATCTGCGGCTGACCTACGTCACAGACTCCAATGGTGCCCGGCAGGTGATCCTCACCTCCGAGACCGACCCTGCACAGGTTATGAACCTTTCCGGCATCCAGTCCGAAGAGGGCGATCAGGTCTATTACACGGCCTACAGCGGCAACCTTGCCGCCCTGAACATTGAGCGCGCATTCTCCGTCAGCATCACTGCCGACGGTCAGGAGTACCCCGTCAAAATGGTGTTCGGCACCGTGGCGGATGCCCTGAAGCGTGCCGGTATCACCCTGGAGGGTGACGACTACACCGAGCCTGCTCTGGACCAGCTGGTGAGCGCAGGTTCCACCATCACGGTGCACCGCGTGGACTACACCGACCGTGTGGAGACGCAGGCCATCCCCTACGATACCGAGTACGTCTACACCAGCCTGTATTTCCGCAACACCGGCCGCGCCACCACGGTGCGCCATGGTGCGGAAGGCCAGCAGACCATCACCACCCGCGACCGCTATGTGGACGGCGAACTGGAAAACAGCATCGTGGTGGATTCCACCACCACTGTGGAGCCGACCAACCACATCGTAAAGACCTATGGCGCAGGCGCGCCGGTCTCCCCGCTGACCGGCCCGGACGGCACCACCAATGCACCCGCCTCTTACAGCAAGGTGCTCACCGGAAAGGCCACCGGCTACTATTCCAAGACCGGCAAGGGCTCTTCCGGTCTGGGTCTGGGCTACGGCACTGTGGCTGTGGACCCGGATGTGATCCCCTACGGCACCAAGCTGTATATCACCTCCACCGACGGCAAGTTCGTGTACGGCTATGCGGTGGCTACCGATACCGGCATTGCCGTGCAGAAGGGCCAGATCCTTGTGGACCTGTTCTACGAGACCTACGCCGAGAGCGTGATCAATGGAGCCATTCAGGTGAACGTCTACGTGGTGGACTGAGCAGGCTGAAAAGAACCGGGGAAACCGGAACTGAAAATTTTCAACAGAAACAGAGAGCTTCTGTACACCTTCCCTTTGGGAGGGTGCGCAGAGGCTCTTTTTTATTGTCAGATTGGCAGGATTCACCATAAAATTTGTAAAAATTTAGCGGGTATGTATATAAGAGAAAAATATCAATGAAAAGATTATGGTAAATTTTACAGTAAAATGCGGCGAAACTCTTGAAAAACAGACCGAAATTCTTTAATATAAAAGGGTAAAAAGCTACAGGTGCGCTTTGTGCATCTGTACGGGGAGGAGCAGTCTATGAAACCGACCGAGGAGAAGATCCAGAGCAATGCATCGGACCTGCCGGTGTATCTGTTTAAACAGGGCAATAACTGTGAAGCATACCGCTACTTTGGCGCACACATGGAAACGCGTGCCGGTGAAGCAGGTGTGGTGTTCCGCGTGTGGGCACCCCATGCTGTAGCCATCAGCGTGGTGGGCGACTTTAACAGCTGGAAGCCGGGCAGCCACCCGATGCGCAAGGTGGATGGCGATTCCGTATGGGAATTGTTCATCCCGGGCATGAAGGAATATGATGTTTATAAATACTGCGTGACCACCCGCGCAGGTGATCTGGTCTATAAGGCCGATCCCTATGCGTTCCACGCCGAGACCCGCCCGTCCAACGGCAGCAAGGTCTACGATATCAGTGGTTTTGCGTGGCACGATGATGCATGGCAGGCAGCACAAAAAAAGGCTGATGTGATCAACAGCCCGATGAATATTTACGAGATGCACGCCGGCAGCTGGAAGATGAAGGAGGGCGGCAAGCCCTACAATTATTCCGAGCTGGCAGACGAGCTGATCCCGTATATCACAGAGATGGGCTATACCCATGTGGAACTGCTGCCGGTCATGGAATATCCGTTTGACGGCAGCTGGGGCTATCAGGTCACCGGCTATTTTGCACCCACCAGCCGCTACGGCACCCCCAAGGACCTGATGGCCTTTGTGGATAAGCTCCATGCCGCCGGCATCGGTGTGATCATGGACTGGGTGCCTGCTCACTTCCCGAAGGATCAGTTCGGCCTGTACAACTTTGATGGCGAAGCCTGCTACGAGGACCCGAATCCGAAGCGCGGCGAACATAAGGAGTGGGGCACCATGGTGTTCGACTTCGGCCGCAGCGAGGTGCAGAGCTTCCTGATCTCCAGCGCACTGTATTGGCTGGAGCAGTACCATATCGACGGTCTGCGCGTGGACGCGGTGGCATCCATGCTGTATCTGGACTATAACCGCAAGCAGGGCGAGTGGGAGCCGAACAAGGACGGCGGCAAGGAAAATCTGGAGGCTGTTGCTTTCCTGCGCAAGCTGAACGACACCGTGCTGGGCCGTCACCCCCACAAGTACATGATTGCGGAAGAATCCACTGCATGGCCCATGGTCACAAAGCCTGCTTCGGACGGCGGCCTTGGCTTCAACTTCAAGTGGAACATGGGCTGGATGAACGATATGCTCAGCTACATGAAGACTGACCCGCTCTTCCGTTCCGGCAACCACAACAAGGTCACCTTCAGCTTCTTCTACGCCTTCAGCGAGAACTTTGTGCTGCCCATCAGCCACGATGAGGTGGTGCACGGCAAGGGCAGCCTGATCAACAAGATGCCCGGCGAGTACGACGCCAAGTTTGCAAACCTGCGCACCTTCTTTGGCTACATGATGGCCCACCCGGGCAAGAAGCTGCTGTTCATGGGTCAGGAGTTCGGCCAGTTCGCTGAGTGGAACGAGACAAAGCCGCTGGACTGGATGCTGCTGGGCTACGATAAGCACACCGAGCTGCAGACCTACGTCAAGACCCTGAACGCCTTCTACAAGGAGCATCCCGCCTTCTGGCAGGTGGATTACAGCTGGGAGGGTTTCCAGTGGATCGTGCCGGATGACTCGCAGCAGAGCGTCATCGCCTTCCTGCGCAAGGACACTTCCGGCAAGCAGATCCTTGTGGTGTGCAACTTCAACCCCGTCCTGCGCGAGGGCTACACTCTGGGCGCACCGGTGGCAGGCTCCTACAAGGAGATCCTGAACAGCGACGATGCAGAGTTCGGCGGTTCCGGCGCAGTCCACAACAAGGCCGTGCGCACCCACAAAAAGCCGATGCACGGGTTTGAGCAGAGCATCACCATCACCCTGCCGCCCATGAGCACCCTGTATTTTGAAGTGCCCGCCAAGCGCACCCGCAAGGCCGCAGCGGACAAGACCGATAAGGCGGGAAAAAAGACCGCAGCCAAAAAGGCAAAGACCGCTGCGGAGAAAGCTGCAGCAAAAGTGGTAAAGAAGCCGGGCCGCAAGCCCAAGGCAGAAGCTGCCGCTGCAGAGGAAAAGTCGGTGAAAAAGACCGCCCGCAAGGCAAAGGTTGAGCCGGAAAAGGCCGAGGAAGCACCCAAAAAGTGCGGCCGCAAGCCCAAGGCAGAGGCAGAACCCAAGGCGGAAAACGCACCCGCAAAACGCACCCGCAAACCGAAGGAGCCCAAGGAATGACCCGGCACTTCGGCCGACCCATACCGCACATGTTGACGCTCATTTCCGAACAACGGAAATGTTAATGTTAAAGGGGAGAATAAAGCTATGGCAAAAGAAATTGTGGCAATGATCCTTGCCGGTGGACGTGGCTCGCGCTTGTACGCGCTGACACAGAAAACGGCAAAACCCGCAGTGTCCTTCGGCGGTAAGTACCGCATCGTGGACTTCCCGCTGTCCAACTGCGTGAACTCCAACATCGACACCGTTGGCATCGCGACCCAGTATCAGCCCCAGAAGCTGAACGAGTACATCGGCAACGGCCAGCCATGGGATCTGGATCGTCTGCACGGCGGCGTGCACACCCTGCCGCCCTACGAGCAGGCAAAGGGCACCGACTGGTACAAGGGCACTGCAAACGCCATCTACCAGAACATCGGCTTCATCGACAGCTACGATCCCGAGTATGTGATCATCCTGTCCGGCGACCAGATCTGCAAGCAGGACTATGCCGACTTCCTGCGCTTCCACAAGGAAAAGGGCGCAGAGTTCTCTGTGGCTGTTATGGAAGTGGACTGGAAGGAAGCCTCCCGCTTCGGCCTGATGGTGGCTGACGAGAACGACCGCATCACCGAGTTCCAGGAGAAGCCCCCGGTACCCAAGTCCAATCTGGCTTCCATGGGCATTTACATCTTCAACTGGGATGTGCTGAAGAAGTATCTGGAAGAGGACGAAGCAGACCCCAACTCCAAGAACGACTTTGGCATGAACATCATCCCCGCCCTGCTGCGCGACGGCCGCAAGATGTACGCCTACCGCTTTGCCGGCTACTGGCGTGACGTGGGCACGATCGACAGCCTGTGGGAAGCCAACATGGAAGTGCTGGATCCCGAAAACTCCGGCATCGATATCTTCGACGAGAAGTGGAAGATCTACAGCCGCAACCCGGTCCTGCCTCCGCAGAAGATCGGCCCCCGCGCTGTGGTGCAGGATTCCCTCGTCACGGAGGGCTGCAAGATCTACGGCAATGTGCATCACTCTGTGCTGAGCGCAGGCGTTGTTGTGGAAGAGGGCGCTACCGTTGAGGACGCAGTCCTGATGGACGGCGTTGTGGTCAAGGCTGGTGCTGTTGTCAAGCGCTGCATCCTGGCGGAGGATGTTGTGGTCGGTGCAGGTGCACGAGTGGGCGGCGATGGCCCCATTGCCCATGTGGGCACCGGCCTGACCGTCGGCGCAGGCGCAACCGTCAAGGAAGGTGCCAAAGTCTTTGAATCCGTCAAGGAGGGTATGGAAGTATGCTGAGCCAGAACACCAATGCGTTGGGTATTATTTTCCCCAACAGTTATGATAATACCGTCCCCGAGCTGGTGACCGAGCGCGCAATGGCTTCGATCCCCTTCGCGGGCCGCTACCGTATGGTGGACTTTGTTCTGTCCAGCATGGCAAACTGCGGTATCTCCAATGTCTCCATCGTGGTGCGCAAGAACTACCACTCCCTGATGGATCATCTGGGCACCGGCCGTGAGTGGGATATGGCCCGCCGTCACGGTGGCCTGAACATCGTGCCGCCTTTCGCTGAGAAGGGCGTGCGCATCTATTCCGGCCGTGTGGAAGCTCTGGGCTCCATCATGAACTTCCTGGAGAACCAGAAGGAAAAGTACGTGGTCATGAGCGATGCCAACGTTGCCCTGAACTACGACTTCAACGCTCTGCTGGCTGCCCATCAGGCAAGCGGTGCCGATGTGACCGTTGCTTACCAGAAGACCGAGATCCCCGAGGGCCGCAAGAATGACAACTACACCCTGACCGTTGATGCCGACGGCCGTGTGACCGAGCTGCTGTTCAACGATTACCGCCCCGGCGTGCAGAACCTTGACCTGAACATCTATGTTCTGGAGCGCGAGACCCTGCTCAAGCTGGTCCGGGATGCAACCTCCCGCGGCCTGATCTACTTCGAGCGCGATATTCTGGCCCACAATGTCAACATCCTGAACATCCACGCTCTGGAGTACACCGGCTATGTGGCACATGTCTGTGACATGAAGAGCTACTTCGACGAGAACCTCAAGCTGACCGATGACGAAAATCTGGAAAAGCTGTTCCCCAAGAAGAGCCCGGTCTACACCAAGATCCGCGACGACAACCCCACCCGCTATGTGCCGGGCTGCAAGGTGACCGACTCCATTCTGGCCGACGGCTGCGTGATCGAGGGCACGGTGGAGAACTGTGTGCTGTTCCGCGGCGTCAAGGTCAAGAAGGGTGCCGTCGTCAAGAACTGCGTGCTGATGCAGGACACCGTTGTGGAAGCCAATGCCGAGCTGGACTGCGTTGTTACCGATAAGAACGTGAAGATCACTGCCGGCAAGAAGCTGTCCGGCACCGAGAGCTTCCCGGTGTACGTGCAGAAGAAGCACATCGTCTGATTTTACTGAGTTATCCATAGGGGCGGCTTCCTCCCCGGTAGCCCCTCTTGAGAGGGGCGGGGGCATCTGTGTGCCCCCGCCTGCTCTTTTGTAAAAATGGTTCGTGCTGCCTGCAAGGGCGGTGGGGGAGAACGAAAATATCCCACTATATGAAAGGAGCGATCCTATGAGAATCCTGTATGCTGCTTCGGAAGCTGCACCCTTTGCAAAATCCGGTGGCCTGGCCGACGTTGCGGGCGCACTGCCCAAGGCTCTGGTCAAGGACGGCGTGGATGCCCGCGTCATTATGCCCCTGTACGGCGACCTGAAGTTCCGTGATACGCTGGAGTACGTGACCAATTATTCCGTCCCCGTGGGCTGGCGCAGCCAGTACTGCGGCCTGTTCAAGACCGAGCGGAACGGCGTGACCTACTACTTCCTGGACAACGAGTATTACTTCAAGCGCCGCGGCCTGTACGGCTTCTACGATGACGGCGAGCGTTTCGCTTTCTTCTCCCGCGCCGTTTTAGAGACTTTGTTCTACATCGATTTCACCCCCGATATCATCAACTGCAACGACTGGCAGACCGCTCTGGTGCCGGTGTACCTGAACCTGTACTATCGCCATCTGGATAAGTTCAACCGCATCAAGACTATCTTCACCATCCATAATATCGCTTATCAGGGCAAGTACGGCACCGACATTCTGGAGGACACCTGCGGCATCGGCCGCCGCGACCAGCACATCGTGGAGTACGATGGCTGCGCAAACTTCATGAAGGGTGCTTTCGAGACTGCCGATAAGATCACCACTGTCAGCCCCACCTATGCCATGGAGATCCTCGACCCGTGGTTCAGCTATGGTCTGGACGCTCTGCTGCGCGAGAAGCAGTACAAGCTGTGCGGCATCCTGAACGGCATCGATACCGATTCCAACGATCCCGCTACGGATAAGAACATCCCCTTCAACTACGACATCACCAATTTTGAAGAGGGCAAGGCAAAGTGCAAGGAAGCCCTGCAGGATAAGTTCGGCCTGCACAAGGATGGCAGCCCCGTCTTTGCCATGGTCAGCCGCATGGTCGGCATGAAGGGCTTTGATCTGGTGCAGAGCATCGCCGATGGTCTGGTGGACCGCGGCATCGAGCTGGTCGTTCTGGGCAGCGGCGAGAGCCAGTATGAGAACTTCTTCTCCGACCTGTGCGCACGCCATCCGGGCCGCGTTGGCACCTACATCGGCTTCGAGCCGGCCCTGTCGCAGGAGATCTACGCAGGCGCAGATGCCTTTATCATGCCTTCCAAGAGCGAGCCCTGCGGTCTGGCACAGATGGTGGCCTGCCGCTACGGCACGCCTCCCATCGTCCGCGAGACCGGCGGTCTGCGCGACTCCATCCACGACAGCACCATGGGTGAGGGCAACGGCTTCACCTTTGCGGGCTATAATGCCCATGAGCTGTATGTGGCCTGCTGCAACGCACAGAATGCTTACTATGACAAGGAGAACTGGAAGAACCTCGTGCATCACTGCATGGAGTGCGATTTCAGCTGGGATGTCTCCGCCAAGAGCTATGAGGGCCTGTACAACGAGACCGCAAACCTCTGGTAATGTCCTGAAAACTGCATAACGGCTGCCGCCCGGTTCCCAAAGAGCCGGGCGGCTTTTTTGCATTCTGCACAACAGATCCATCAAACTTTTGGTATTGATGCGCCCGCAGACGCACAAACTCCATACAGGGCGTACAGTTACGGCATTAGTGTAAACAAACTATGAAATTTTACTAGAAAACAGTGGAAAATTGATTGAAAAAACGATCGGTTTGAATTATACTATCGTTATAAGATTTTTTGCTGATTGCAAATCCTTGGCAAAGAATCCAGAATCTGGCTTTTGCAAAGGCACATCACACAGGGAGGAAACGCAGGTTGAAGGGCTGGTATAAGGCACTGGAGGATCTTGTCTGGCTGACCCAGCTGGGCCTGAATATGCTGCTGCCGCTGGTCATGTGTCTGGGCGGTGCATGGTGGGCGGTGAACAACTGGAGCTGGCCGGAATGGGTGTTCCTGCCGGCCATCCTGCTGGGGCTTGCTGCCGGGGCACAGAACTTCTGGTATTTTGCCAAGGAACACATGGACCGCACCAAAAAGGAAAAACCAAAGCGGGTGGGGTTCAACTCGCATCAGTAAACTTAACAGGAGGTTTCCCTTTATGAAACTGCAGCCGGAATCCAAAAAGGAGCTGACCCGCATCGCCTGCGGCACGGCCATCTGTACCGCCGTCATGTGGGTGATCTTTGCAGCTCTGCACCTGGTTGGCTGGGTGAAATTTGATTACACTGTTGTTCTGGGCAGTCTCATCGGCGCGGCCGTGGCCATCGGCAACTTTGCGGGCATCTGCCTCGTGTGCCAGAAGGTCATCGACGAGCAGGATGAGAAACGGCGCAAAGCGACATTGCAGGCTTCCTACAATGTCCGGATGCTTTTGCAGGCGGTGTGGATCATCGTTGCCATCGGGGCACCGGTGTTCCAGCCGTTTGCCGGTGTTCTGCCCCTGCTTTTCCCGCGCGTTACGATCTACTACCTGCAAATAACCGGCAAGTACAAGCCTCTTGCACCGGCCGGGCCTTCGGTGGACGTCTCTGTGGAGGACGACCCCGAACCCGCACCGGAGCCGGAAGCTGAACCCCGTGACGAAGGGGGTGAAACGTAACAAATGGAACTGAACGGCGCAAAGATCCTGTATACCATCCATACGGACATCCCCCTGCTGGGTGATTTCAAGATCTCCCAGACCTTAGTCAGTACCTGGATCGTCATGGCGCTGCTTTCGGGTCTTGCCATCTGGCTGGGCAGCAACCTCAAGCTGGAAAATGTCTCAAAGCGGCAGGCCGCCGCCGAGTTCATCGTAGAACGGCTGGACCAGTTCGTGCACGACAACATGGGCTATCACTTTGATCAGTATATCCCGCTCATCGGCGCGATCTTCGCTCTGAGCATCGGCTGCAACCTCATCAGTGTCATCGGCCTGTGGAGCCCCACAGCCGACCTGAACACCGAGGCGGCGTGGGCCATTGTGGTGTTCGTGCTGATCATGTACTACAAGATCAAGACCAACGGCATCCTTTCCTACCTGAAAGGTCTTTTGGACCCCATCTTCATCATGGCACCCATCAATGTGCTGTCGGAGGTTTCCACCCCCGTCAGTATGGCGTTCCGTCACTTTGGCAACATCTTGTCCGGTACGGTCATTTCCACACTGCTGTACTGGGCGCTGGCAAGCCTGAGCCACGTCATTTTCGGCTGGCTGCCGGGTGCCTTGAGCCAGATCCAGCTGTTCCAGATCGGCATCCCGGCCTTTACGGGCCTGTATTTCGACTGGTTCGGCGGCTGCATTCAGGCGTTCATCTTCTGTACCCTGACCGCAATTTTCATCAAACGTGCTGCCGGTGAGGACTAAGCCCTCACAACGGCATCTCCCAAAACAAAAAACTTTTTTGGAGGACAAATCTTATGACTGACTTTCAGTACCTCGCTCGTGGTATCGCTCTGGCAGGCTGCGGCATCGGCGCAGGCTGCGCACTGATCGCAGGTATCGGCCCCGGTATCGGCGAAGGCAACGCAGCAGCTGCTGCCTGTGAAGCTGTGGGCCGTCAGCCCGAGTGCAAGAGCGACGTTACCAGCACCCTGATCCTGGGCGTTGCACTTTCCGAGACCACCGGTATTTACGGCTTCGTCACCGGCCTGCTGCTGATCTTCCTGGCACCCGGTATGTTCATGAAGTTCCTGGCATAAGCGGAACCTTTTACAAAATAACGAAAGGAGACGCTTATGGAACTGTACCAGGCGTTGATCACGCTGGACGGCTGGACCTTTCTGGCCCAGATCTGCAACCTGATGATCCAGCTGTTCATCTTCAAAAAGTTCCTGCTGAATCCGGTCAAAAACGTGATCGCAGAGCGCAAGGCGAAGGCAGACAGCCAGATCGCCGATGCCACCAAGCTGCGCACCGAAGCCGAAGCCATGAAGGCAGAGTACGAGCAGAACCTGCAGAATGCCCGCACCGAGGCCAACGAGATCGTTGCCAATGCGCAGAAGACGGCCACCGCCCGCGGCGAAGAGATCGTGGGCGAGGCCCGCGCGCAGGCTGCTGCCCTCAAGCAGAAGGCCGAAGCCGACATTGCGCAGGAGCGCAAGAAGGCCGTGAATGAGGTCAAGGACGAGATCGGCGGCATCGCCATGGAGATCGCCTCCAAGGTGGTGGAGCGTGAGATCAGCGAGAAGGACCACAAGGATCTGATCGACGAATTTATCAAAAATGTGGGTGAAGCATCATGACCGAGACTGCAAGGATGTACGGCGGAAGCCTGTACGATCTGGCGGCGGAGGAAGGGCTGGAGGCCCGCATTCTGGGCGAGCTGGACGAAGCCGTGGCGCTTTTTAAGGCAAACCCGGACTACCTGCATCTGCTCAGCACCCCCAGCATCCCGAAAAGAGAGCGCTGCGGCCTGCTGGATGAAGCACTGCGGGATCAGGTCCACCTCTATGTGCTGAACTTTTTGAAGATCCTGTGCGAGAAGGGCACCCTGCGGGAGCTGTCCGGCTGCGCACGGGCTTACCGTGTGCGCTACAATCAGGCACACGGCATTCTGGAAGCAACGGCGACCACTGCAGTGGCAATGACGGAGCAGCAGGCAAAGAGCCTGCACGAAAAGCTGGAAAAGCTCACCGGCAAGACCATCGACCTGAAAACAAAGGTCGATCCGGCAGTGCTGGGCGGCATCCGGCTGGATATCGAAGGCACCGAGCTGGACGGCACGGTGCAGAACCGTCTGTCCGCCCTGCGCAGGGATATTGCTTCCGTGACACTGTGATCGAATTTCCACCCGAAAGATTTTTAAGAATTGAGTGGTGAACAAACAAAGATGCAACTGAAACCTGAAGAGATCTCCAAGATCATCCGTGCGCAGATCAAGCATTACGAAAATGCCATTGAGCAGAGCGAGACCGGCACGGTCATTATGGTGGGCGACGGCATCGCCCGCGCCAGTGGTCTGGAAAAGTGCATGGCAGGTGAGCTGCTTCAGTTTGATAACGGCGAATACGGCATGGCCCAGAATCTGGAGGAGAACACCGTCTCCATCGTTCTGCTGGGCTCCGACGTCGGTATCAAGGAAGGCAGCACTGTCAAGCGCACCGGCAAGGTGGTGTCCGTGCCGGTGGGCGAAGCCATGATCGGCCGCGTGGTCAACGCGCTGGGCCAGCCCATCGACGGCGCAGGCCCCATCGAGACCACCGAGTTCCGCGCCATTGAAAGCCGTGCTCCCGGCATCATCGACCGTCAGCCGGTCAAGGAGCCGCTGCAGACCGGCATCAAGGCCATCGACTCCATGATCCCCATTGGCCGCGGCCAGCGCGAGCTGATCATCGGCGACCGCCAGACCGGCAAGACCACCATCGCCTCCGATACCATCATCAACCAGAAGGGCAAGGACGTCATCTGCATTTACGTTGCCATCGGTCAGAAGCGCTCTACCGTGGCAAACCTTGTGCAGAGCCTGACCGAGGCCGGTGCTATGGGCTACACCATCGTGGTGTCCGCAACGGCATCCGAGCTTTCGCCCCTGCAGTATATCGCACCCTACTCCGGCTGTGCCATGGGCGAATATTTCATGCATCAGGGCAAGCACGTCCTCATCATCTACGACGATCTGTCCAAGCACGCCGTGGCCTACCGTGCACTGTCGCTGCTGATCCGCCGTCCCCCGGGACGTGAGGCTTACCCCGGCGACGTGTTCTATCTGCACTCCCGTCTGCTGGAACGCGCGGCCAAGCTCTCCAATGAGCTGGGCGGCGGCAGCCTGACGGCTCTGCCCATTATCGAGACGCAGGCGGGCGATGTTTCCGCCTACATCCCCACGAATGTCATTTCCATCACCGATGGTCAGATCTTCCTGGAGACGGAGCTGTTCCACTCCGGTGTCATGCCGGCAGTCAACCCCGGCATCTCGGTGTCCCGCGTGGGCGGCAATGCCCAGATCAAGGCCATGAAGAAGGTCGCCGGTACCCTGAAGCTGATCTACTCCCAGTACCGCGAGCTGCAGAGCTTTGCACAGTTCGGTTCCGATCTGGATGCCGACACCAAGGCCCGCCTTGCACAGGGCGAGCGCATTGTGGAAGTGCTCAAGCAGAACCGCTCCGCTCCCGTGCCTGTGGAAAAGCAGGTGGCCATCCTGTATGCGACCATTCACGATCACCTCGTGAAGGTCAAGGTGCCGGACGTGGCCGAGTATGAGAAGGGCCTGTACGAATATCTGGACAACAATGCTGCGGGTGCCGCCGTCATGGAGACCATCCGCACCACCGGCAATCTGGATAAGGACACTGAGGAGCAGCTTAAGAGCGTGCTCACAGCCTATACCGACAGCTTCGTCAAGGCGCACTAAGGAAGGAGGCGTAACGCATGGCTGGTTCCATGAAGGACATCAAGCTGCGCATCAAAAGCGTAGAGAGCACCATGCAGATCACCAAGGCAATGGAACTGGTGGCTTCCTCCAAAATGCGCCGCGCCAAGGAACGGGTGGAGCACAGCCGCCCTTACTTTGAAACGCTGCATGAGACTTTGACCAAAATCGCCGCGGCCGACCCCCGCGCCCGCAACCCCTACCTGCGCCGTGACGAAGTGAAGCGCACCCTGCTCATCGTGATTGCAGGCGACCGCGGCCTTGCCGGTGGATACAATTCCAACGTGCTCAAGCAGGCCGGGGCCGAAGAGGGCGAGGTGCTGGTGCTGCCCATCGGCAAGCGCTCGGCAGAGTATTTCGTCCACCACGAGGTGCCCCTGTTCACGCAGGAGGTGCTGCTGGCGGCAGATGTCTCGGTGGGCGAGTGCTTCCAGCTGTCCCGCCAGATCACGGAAGGATATCTCAAGGGCGAGTACGATGCGGTAAAGATCTGCTACACCCGGTTCGATTCCATGATGACCCAGACCGCAGCCACCATGGAGGTGCTGCCGCTGTCCATCGAACCTACCGAGCAGCAGAAGGCGGATGCCCGCCGCAGCCAGATCCTGTACAAGCCCAGCAGCGAGGAAGTATTCAGCGCGATCATCCCGGAGTATGTGGCAGGCATCGTCTACGGTGCCGTGTGCGAGAGCGTAGCCAGTGAGTTGGCAGCCCGCCGCACTGCCATGGATGCCGCCACCAAGAACGCCGGTGAGATGATCGACCATTTGAACCTGTATTATAACCGTGCCCGTCAGGCTGCCATCACGCAGGAGATCACCGAGATCGTGGCCGGCGCGGAGATTTAAAACCTATCAAAAAGGAGTTGTAGCCTATGTCCGAAAAACATATCGGCAAGGTGCTCCAGGTCATCGGCCCGGTGCTGGACATCCAGTTTGAGGATGGCCAGCTGCCGGAGCTGCTCAACGCCATCGAGATCGACAACCACGGCGAAAAGCTGGTGGTCGAGGTGGCACAGCACACCGGCGATAACGTGGTGCGCTGTATTGCAATGAACAGCACCGATGGTCTGGTGCGCGGCACCGAAGCCGTGGATACCGGCGAACCCATCAAAGTGCCCGTGGGCGACCAGTGTCTGGGCCGCGTGTTCAACCTGCTGGGTGAGCCCGTGGACAACAAGCCCGCCCCGGCCCCGGAGGCCTACTGGCCCATCCACCGCCCTGCTCCCAGCTACGAGGAGCAGCAGTCCACCACCGAGATCCTCGAGACCGGCATCAAGGTCGTGGACCTGATCTGCCCCTACGCAAAGGGTGGCAAGATCGGTCTGTTCGGCGGTGCAGGCGTCGGCAAGACGGTCCTGATCCAGGAGCTGATCTATAACATCGCCACCGAGCACAACGGCTACTCGGTGTTCACCGGCGTTGGCGAGCGCACCCGTGAGGGCAACGACCTGTATGGTGAAATGACCGAGAGCGGCGTTATCAACAAGACTGCGCTGGTCTACGGCCAGATGAACGAACCCCCAGGAGCCCGTATGCGCGTGGCACTGTCCGGCCTGACCATGGCGGAGTATTTCCGCGATGTGAAGAATCAGGATGTGCTGCTCTTCATTGATAACATCTTCCGCTTCACCCAGGCTGGTTCTGAGGTGTCCGCACTGCTGGGCCGTATGCCTTCCGCCGTCGGCTACCAGCCCACGCTGGCCACCGAGATGGGTGCTCTGCAGGAGCGCATCACCTCCACCCGCAAGGGTTCTATCACCTCGGTGCAGGCCGTCTACGTGCCCGCCGATGACCTGACCGACCCGGCCCCTGCCACCACCTTTACCCATCTGGATGCCACCACGGTCCTGAGCCGTGACATTGCTTCGCAGGGCATCTACCCCGCTGTGGACCCGCTGGATTCCACCAGCCGCATCCTCAGCCCGGAGGTCGTGGGTCAGGAGCACTACGAGATCGCCCGCGCCGTCCAGAAGGTGCTGCAGCGCTACAAGGAGCTGCAGGACATCATTGCCATCATGGGCATGGACGAGCTGAGCGAGGAAGACAAGCGCACGGTCAGCCGCGCCCGCAAGGTGCAGCGCTTCCTGAGCCAGAGCTTCCACGTGGCAGAGCAGTTCACCGGTATGCCCGGCCAGTATGTGCCGCTCAAGGAGACCCTGCGCGGCTTCAAGATGATCCTGAACGGCGAGTGCGACGAGCTGCCCGAGAGCGCATTCCTGTTCGCGGGCACCATCGATGACGTGTTCGCAAAAGCGAAGAAAGGGTAAACCATGACGACCTTTCATCTGACGGTGGTCACGCCGGACGGCTGCGCCTTTGACGGGCAGGCCGAGCGCATCGTCTGCCGCGCCATTGACGGCGATCTGGCCATCCTTGCCAAACACGGGGATTACTGCACCGCGCTGGGCATGGGCGAAGCCCATATCGTGGATGCCGAGGGCCAGCGCCGCCGCGCCGCCTGCATGGGCGGGCTGCTGAGCGTGCTGGATGGCGAAGTGCGTCTGGTCGCCACCACATGGGAGTGGGCCGAGGAGATCGATCAGGCCCGCGCCGAGGCTTCCAAGAAGCGCGCGGAGGAGATCCTTGCGCAGAAGAACCTCGACAAGCGGGACTACGAGCTGGCTCAGGCGCGTCTCAAGCGCGCACTGGTGCGCACCTCTATCCACTAAAACAAAAAGAAAAGGAGCCATTGCACAAACTGTGCGGTGGCTCCTTTTGCGTGCATGATGAAATTAAAAATAAGATTTCCGCTGAACATGCCCAGAGCGAATGCGGAGGGCATTTAAATCGTAAAAACGTTACATCATATTGGCCTTCTCGATCAGGTTGCGGATGTGATGGGCCAGCATCTCCACCGCAGCGGTGTTCTCGCCGCCGTTGGGTACAATGATGTCTGCGTTGCGCTTGCTGGGTTCCACAAAAGCCTCGTGCATGGGCTTGACGGTGGTCAGGTACTGATTGATGACGCTGTCCAGACTGCGGCCGCGCTCCTTCACATCCCGTACCAGACGGCGCAGGATGCGCTCGTCGGCGTCGGTGTCCACATAGATCTTATAGTCGAACAGGGCGCACAGCTCCGGCTCCACAAAGGGCAGGATGCCTTCCACGATCAGCACCGGTGCGGGCTCGATGTGCTGCACCTTGTCGCTGCGGTTGTGGTTGGAGTAGTCGTACACCGGGCAGTCGATGGCGCGGCCTGCCTTCAGCTCCTGCAGATGGTAGATCAGCAAAGCGTTGTCAAAAGCATCCGGGTGGTCGTAGTTCAGCTTGCAGCGCTCCTCAAAGGGCAGCTCGTCGTGGCGCTTGTAATAGCTGTCGTGGGAGATCAGGCGCACTTCATCCTCGCCAAAACGCTCCTTCAGCCGCAGGGCAAGGGTGGTCTTGCCGCTGCCGGAGCCGCCTGCAATGCCAATGATCAGATTATTCATAGGGGTCCCTCCTGCATCATCCTGCCGCTTTGGGTGGAAAAAAGGGCAGGAATGGATTATAATAGGTGCAAAGCTGCCTGTCCGGGACACAGCGCCGGGCGGGCTTGTTCCTGTACATCATAACACAAACCGGCACATTTTTACAGCCCCAGGGCTGCAAATGTGCGAGATAAGGGAAAATGCCATGCAGAAAAAACAATTTCAGCAAAATATGAAGGACAAGGTCCGGGTGTTTGAGGATGGCGGCATCCGCCTGCTCAAACGGGGACAGAAGGGCGTGGTACACGCTATTTTCAGCCGTTTTGGTCTGGTGCTGGTTCTGCTGCTTTTACAGGCGTTCGCGCTGTTCAGCCTGCTGCAGTGGTTCGGCGGGCTGCTGCCGCATTATTTTGGCGGCACCCTGCTGGTAACAGCGGCAATGATGGTCTATCTGCTCAATCAGGACATGGACAACAGCGTGCGCATCACATGGCTGGTGGTCACAGCGCTGATGCCGGTGCTGGGCGTGCCGCTGTTCTGGTACACCAAAAGTGATGTGGGCCACAATGCCCTGAAGCACCGCCTGCTGGATCTGGAGGGACAGACCGGTGCCCGGCTGCCGCAGAATGAGCAGACCGTGGAGCTTTTGCAGGAGCAGGCACCCGAAGCGGTGCCGCTGGCACGGTATCTGCGGGGCAAGGGAGGCGGCTTCCCGGTCTATGCCGATACGGTGGCCACCTACTTCAACGGCGGCGAAGCTATGTTCGATGAAATGCTGCGCCAGCTGGAAACGGCAAAAAAGTACATCTTTCTGGAATATTTCATCGTGGATGAAGGCCTGATGTGGGGCCGCATTCTGGAAGTGCTGGCCCGCAAGGCGGCGCAAGGGGTGGATGTGCGTGTGATGTATGACGGCACCTGCGAGTTTTCCACCCTGCCGCGGGATTACCCCAGCCGGCTGGAAGCGCTGGGCATCCAGTGCAAGGTGTTCTCGCCGGTCACGCCCTTTGTTTCCACCCACTACAACTACCGCGACCACCGCAAAATTCTGGTCATTGATGGCCAGGTGGGCTTTACCGGCGGCGTGAATCTGGCAGATGAGTACATCAACCACATAGAAAAGTATGGCCGCTGGAAGGACTCGGCCCTGATGCTGGAAGGCGAAGGCGTGCGCTCCATGACGGCACTGTTTTTGCAGATGTGGAGCATCCTGTGCCAGCCGGAGTTTGAGCAGTTCCTGTCCGATCCCATCCCGGCGGCAGCAAACGCCAAGGGCTTTGTGGTGCCCTACGGAGACTGCCCGCTGGACGGTGAGCGGGTGGGCGAAATGGTGTACATGGATATGCTCAACCGCGCCCGGAAGTATGTGCACATCATCTCGCCGTATCTGATTTTAGACGGCGAGCTGGAAACGGCCCTGCGCTTTGCGGCAGAGCGCGGTGTGGATGTGCACCTGATCCTGCCCGGCAAGCCGGATAAGTGGTTCGTTTATGCACTGGCCAAGACCCACTACAAGGCGCTGCTTTCTTCGGGTGTGAAGATCAGCGAGTGGCAGCCCGGCTTTACCCATGCGAAGATCGTGATCGCCGACGGCGTGGAAGCTGTGGCGGGCACCATCAATCTGGACTACCGCAGCCTGTACCATCACTTTGAAAACGCGGTCTGGATGCGCGGCACCGACTGCATTGCCAACATGGAAGCGGATTTTCAGGATACGCTCACCCGGTGCCGCAGGGTGGAGCAGACGAGAGAAAGTATCTGGCAGGGCAAAAAGCTGCTGCATCTGGCGGGCATCCTGCTCAAGTTTATTGCGCCGCTGGTGTGAAAGACTCCTTCCGTCATGGCTGCGTAATCAGACTGGAGAAGCTCTGAATACAAAAAGGCCCGCTGCCTTTCGACAGCGGGCCTTTTGTTACCGATTTAAATAAAAATCAGCGCTTAGTTCTGCTTCATGCGAGCGAAGCAGTCAGAGCAGTAGACCGGACGGTCCTCACGGGGCTGGAAGGGGACCTTGCAAGCCTTGCCGCAAGCTGCGCAGACAGCATCGAACATCTGACGCTCACCGCTGTTGCTGCGTGCGCCGCCGTTCTTGCGGGCGTCACGGCAGGGCTTGCAGCGCTGGGGCTGATTCTCGAAGCCGCGAGATGCGTAGAACTCCTGCTCACCAGCAGTCCAAACAAATTCCTTACCGCAGTCCTTGCAGACCAGAGTCTTGTCTTCAAACATAGTAGTATCTCCTCTTTAGTTAGTTCTTGCCCACGGAAGGATTGTAACCATACCTTTGGTTTTGGGACCATCGCGCTGATCAGTAAGCTTACCAGGGGCTTGAATGAATGGACGTCCTCCAATTGAGGACTTTTCTATTGTACCGTTCTTTTTGAAATTTGTCAACCAAAAAACAACCATTCGCCTTGCTATTTGTATAGATAGCACAATCCGACAGGGCTGATTTGGGTAAAATAACTGCCGGAAGATGAAAAAGGGGCTGCCGCACATTCCGTGCAGCAGCCCCTGCAAAGCCCTTTGGAAAACGATTACTTCTCAAGGACTTCCTTGGTGTCGCGGGCGATCATCAGCTCCTCGTCGGTAGCAATGACCAGAGTGCGCACCTTTGCGCCCCAGGCAGTGATCTCGCACACATCGCCCACGGGGTGCTTGTTCTTCTCGGTATCGATGCGGATGCCCAGCCAATCCATGTGGTGGCAGACCTTTGCACGGGCGATCGCGTCGTGCTCGCCGATGCCGCCGGTGAAGACGATGGCATCCACGCCGCCCATTGCAGCGATGTAAGCGCCAACGGTCTTCTTGATCTGGTAGTTCAGCATGTCGGAAGCCAGCTGTGCGCGCTTGTTGCCGGCAGCAGCTGCCTCTTCCACGTCACGCTTGTCGCTAGAAACACCGGAGATGCCCAGCAGGCCGGACTTCTTGTTCAGGATCTCGTCCAGCTCGTGGCCGGTGATGTTCAGGGTGTACTTCAGGTAGTTGACCACAGAGGGGTCCAGGTCGCCGCAGCGGGTGCCCATCATCAGGCCGGCCAGCGGGGTCATGCCCATGGAGGTGTCCACGACCTTGCCCTGATCCACAGCGGCAATGGAGGAACCGTTGCCCAGATGGCAGGTGATCAGCTTCAGGCGCTCAATGGGCTCTTCCAGATACTCGGCAGCCTTGTGAGCAACGTACTTGTGGCTGGTGCCGTGGAAGCCGTAGCGGCGCACGCCGTACTTCTCGTAGTACTCATACGGAATGGCGTACATATAAGCCTTCGGAGGCATGGTGCTGTGGAAAGCGGTATCGAACACAGCCACCATGGGGATGTTGCCGAACACCTTGCGTGCGGCCTCGATGCCCAGAATGCCGGCGGGGTTGTGCAGGGGAGCCAGAGGGCTCAGCTCGCGGATGGTCTCGATGACCTCGTCGGTGATCAGGCAGCTCTCCTTGAACTTCTCGCCGCCGTGCACGACACGGTGACCGATGGCATCGATCTCGCTGACGTCGTTGATGCACTTGCCTTCGCCGGTGGTCATCTTCTTCACGACCTCGGCAAAAGCCTCGGTGTGGGTGGGGAAGATGGCGGGCGTGGTGGCCTTGTGGCCGTTGGCCTCGTGGGTGATCATGCTGCTTTCCATGCCAATGCGCTCGCACAGGCCCTTGCACAGCACCTTCTCGCCGTCCATATCGATCAGCTGATACTTCAGGGAAGAAGAGCCGCAGTTAATAACCAGAACTTTCATCTGTGTTGCCTCCTGTATGTTTTTGGTCTGCCCTCTTTTTAAACCTGAGGACAGAATTTTACAGATTCCTGTGTTTATTATATAATAGGGTGGGCGGCTTTTCAAGCCGCAACCCGGGCAAAGCGGTAAAGCTTGTGTACAAGGTTTTTGTACATCCTGCCCACAAATGCGCAAAACCACTGCAGTTTTCTGTATATACGATATAAATTTAACAATCTTTCCGAGGGCGCAGCAGCCCTGCAGAGGAGCTTATCTATGAAATTTGCCGGTATCATTGCAGAGTACGACCCCTTTCACAATGGCCATGCATGGCAGTTGGCGCAGGCAAAAGCGCTGGGAGCACAGCATGTGGCGGTGGCCATGAGCTGCGGGCTGACCCAGCGCGGCGCACTGCCGCTGCTGCCGGAAGCGGTGCGGGTGCAGGCCGCCCTGCAGTGCGGGGCAGATCTGATATTTGCGCTGCCTGCGCCCTGTGCCTGTGCGGGGGCAGAGGCTTTTGCCCGGGCGGGGGTGCGCATCCTTGCCGCCGCCGGGTGCGATGCGCTGGTGTTCGGGGCAGAGACGCCGGACGCAGCCCTGCTGATGGAAGCTGCCCGGGTGCTGTGCAGCGCAGCCTACCGTGCCGAGCTGAAGCGCCAGCTTGCAGCCGGTGCCCGCAGCTTTGCGGCGGCGCGGCAGGCGGCGGTGGAAGCGCTTTGTCCGGGCACGGCGCTGGCCGCACTGCTGGATAAGCCCAACAACAATCTGGCAGTGGAATACTGCAAGGCCATTCTGGAACAGGAGGCACCCATGACCCCGGTGCCGCTGCCCCGCGTGGGGGCGGGCCACGGGCAGGCCCTTGCCGAAAGCGACCACACACAGTTTGCCAGCGCCAGCGCGCTGCGCGCCCTCTGGGCAGAGCAGGGCGCGGATGCGCTGACTCCTTATGTGCCGGAAAAAGCACTGGAGCTGTATAAAAAAACGGAAATCGACGGAATGTATACGGATCATGCCGCTGCGGGCCGGTGTGAGCTGGCTCTGCTGCGGGCGGCCTGTGCACGACCGGAACCTTTTGCCGCAGTGCGGGGCGTTTCCGAGGGGTTGGACCACCGGTTGGAAAACGCCGTGCGCAGCTGCACCGGCCTGCCCCAGCTGCTGGACGCGCTGACCACTGTGCGTTACCCCCGGGCGCGGATGCGCCGCCTTGCCATGGACGCGGCACTGGGCTATGCGGCGGAGACCGTGCCTGCCCTGCCGCCCTATCTGCATTTGCTGGGGGCAAGGCGGGGAGCACTTGTGCTGCTGAAGCATGCATCCCTGCCGCTGAGCCACTCGCTGGCAAAGCTGGAAAAAGAAAACGATGCCTGCGCCCGTATGGCGGCGGCACAGGCAGCAGCCAGCGATTTTGGCGCACTGTGCCGCCGGGTGCCCGGGCCGATGGGGGGAGTATATCGTCAAAAAATTATCTTTTTGACGAATTGACAAAAAATAATCGAAAAAAATTTATACAGAAACACTTGTGCCCGGACGGTTTGTGGTGTATGATTAAAGCAATGCAATGTTGGATACAACAAATAAGAACGGAATCAGAAAACCGCACGCAATAAGGAGGAAACTTCATGGCACTTCACGTTCTGGACGAAGCCAACCGCTGTCTGGGCTGCAAAAAGCCGCTGTGCCAGCAGGGCTGCCCCATCCACACCAACATCCCGGAGGTCATTCGGCTGCTCAAGGCAAACCAGATGGACGAAGCTGGCAGGATGCTGTTTGAGAATAACCCGCTGACCACCGTTTGTGCGTTGGTGTGCAACCACGAGAACCAGTGCGAGGGCCACTGCGTGCGCAACCGGATGCCCAGCCACGACCCGGTGCACTTCTCCATTATTGAAGACTACATTTCCACGACCTACGCCAACAAAATGACCGCCGGCCCTGCCCCCAAAAACGGCATGAAGGCGGCAGTCGTTGGCTCCGGCCCGGCGGGCCTGACCATTGCGGTGCTGCTGGCACGCTGGGGCTACGATGTGACCATCTTTGATGCCCGCGATAAAATTGGCGGCGTCATGCGCTACGGCATCCCCAACTATCGCCTGCCGGACAGCGTGCTGGACGATTTCCAGTACCGCCATCTGGAGCTGAAGGGCATCAAGGTGCGGCCCAACACCACCATCGGCAAGACCATCACCATCGATGACCTGTTCCGCGACGGCTACAAGAGCGTGTTCATCGGTGCCGGTCTGTGGAAGGCCAACGCTATGCATATCAAGGGTGAGACGCTGGGAAATGTAGCCTTTGGCATCGATTATCTGGCAAACTCCAAGGCGTTCCGTCTGGGCAGCGATGTTGCGGTGATCGGCGTGGGCAACTCTGCCATGGACTGCGCCCGCACCGCCATCCGCAACGGTGCCCGCCACGTCACCTGCTATGCCCGCCGCGACGAGAGCTGCATCAGTGCTTCCGAGTACGAGGTGAGCTATGCAAAGCTGGAGGGCGTGGGCTTCCGCTTCTGCAAAGCACCGGTGGAGATCCGCGAGAACGGCCTGATCTGCCGCGATACCGTCAAGGGCGAAGATGGCAGGTTCACTCAGGTGGAGGGCAGTGAGACTTTCTACCCCCACACCGGCGTGATTGTGTCGGTCAGCCAAGGCTCGGAGAGCAACCTCGTCAAGACCACTACCGGCATCGAGACCAACCAGAAGGGTCTGCTCACCGTCAGCGAGGACGGCAGCACCACCCGCGAGGGCGTATTTGCCGGCGGCGATGCCGTGATGGGCGCACGCACCGTGGTGGAGGCGGTAGCTGTGGCCAAGAAGGTGGCCGAATCCATGGACGCCTACATGAAGAGCCTGCCCGCAGAAGAAGCAGCTGATCCCTATGCCGATATCCCGGTGTTCCAGACCCCCACCTTGGACGTGCTGGCAAAGCAGGAGATCTGACGAAATAAAGACAAACTTGGAAGAAACTGTAAAGCTTCTGCGTCTTTGCCGATCTTTGCCGCTCCGTTTGTTGACGGGGCGGCTTTTGCCTTGTATACTATTCATATACTTGCTTCTGATTTGTACAAACTGGATATAAAACGGTGAAAGGCGGTGGACGCTATCCTGAAAGCATCCCTCCCGAAACTGCGGGAAAAACTATTGGAAGCGCTGCAGGCAGTGCTGCCCATTGCAGCCATCGTGCTGGTGCTCTGCTTTACCATTGCGCCGGTGTCGCCCAGCATCCTGCTGTGCTTTTTGCTGGGGGCCGCCATGATCGTGGTGGGCATCATGTTCTTCACACTGGGCGCGGAGATGAGCATGACCCCCATGGGCGAGCGCGTGGGTGCGGTGATCACCAAAAGCCGGAAGCTGCCGGTGATCTTGGGCATCGGCTTTCTGCTGGGCTTCCTCATCACCATTTCGGAGCCGGACCTGCAGGTGCTGGCAAATCAGGTGCCCTCCATCCCGAACCGCACCCTTATTTTATCGGTGGCGGCGGGCGTGGGCCTGTTTCTGGTGTTTGCCTTCCTGCGTATGCTCATTGGCATCTCGCTGCCAAAGCTGCTGGTGCTGTTCTACGGCATGATCTTTCTTCTGGCGGCGTTTGTGCCCAAGGAATTTCTTGCTGTGGCCTTTGACTCCGGCGGTGTGACCACCGGCCCCATGACGGTGCCCTTTATCATGGCGCTGGGCGTGGGTGTTTCGTCCATCCGCGGCGACCGCCACGCGGCGGACGACAGCTTTGGTCTGGTGGCCATGTGCTCCATCGGCCCCATTCTGGCGGTGCTCATTTTGGGCATCGTGTTCCGCGCCTCGGACAGCACCTATCTCCCGCCGGTGCTGCCGGAGGTGAGCGACTCGGTGGAGCTGTGGCAGCTGTTCCATGTCAGCCTGCCTACGTATCTGGAAGAGATCGCTGTCTCGCTGCTGCCCATCATCGTGATGTTCGGCATTTTTCAATTTGTGGCTCTGCACATGGACCGCCGGTCACTGGGCCGCATTGCGGTGGGTCTTGCGTATACCTACGTGGGCCTTGTGCTGTTCCTCACCGGCGCAAATGTGGGCTTTATGCCCGCCGGTAATTATCTGGGTCAGGTGCTGGCCGGGCAGAGCTTCCGCTGGATCATCATTCCCATTGGAATGCTCATCGGTTACTTCATCGTCAAGGCCGAACCGGCCGTCTATGTGCTGAACAAGCAGGTGGAAGAGGTGACCGACGGTGCCATTTCGGCCAAGGCCATGGGCACAGCCCTTTCGGCAGGCGTTTCCATCTCGGTGGGCCTTGCCATGGTGCGGGTACTCACCGGCATTTCCATCCTGTGGTTCCTCGTGCCGGGCTATGTGTTTGCCATCGGCATCTCCTTTGTGGTGCCAAAGCTGTTCACCGCCATTGCATTTGACGCGGGCGGCGTGGCATCTGGCCCCATGACAGCCACCTTCCTGCTGCCGCTGGCACAGGGTGCCTGCGTGGCCGTGGGCGGCAATATCGTCACCGACGCTTTCGGCGTGGTGGCCATGGTGGCCATGACCCCGCTCATTACGGTGCAGCTGATGGGCCTTGTGGCACAGCTGCGCACCCGCAAGGCCCGGCGGCTGCAGCCTGCGGCCATGGGTGCGGCCTTTGCCGGTCTGCCGGACGATGATATCATTGAACTGTAAGGAGGGCTCGGCATGAGTTCGTTGTTTTTGATGGTGACCATCACCGACCGCCGCTCCACCGATGCCTTTTTGCAGCTGTACCAGCAGCGCGGCGTGGATGTGAACCTGCGCACGGTGGGCAGCGGCACAGCGGTGCGGGAGACGCTGGCCACGCTGGGTCTGGAAAAGACCGAGAAGGCCGTGCTGCTGGCGGTGGTGACAGAGGATACATGGAAGGCCGTCCGGACAGACCTGCGCCGCAAAATGCGCATCGACGTGCCGGGCACCGGCATTGCATTCACGGTGCCGCTGAGCAGCATCGGCGGCAGAAGGGCGCTGATGTTCCTCACCCAGCACCAGCCGCTGACATTGAAGGAGGAGAGCACCTTGAAGGATACCCGTTACGAACTGCTGCTGGTAATTGCCAATCAGGGCCACACCGGCACCATTATGGATGCCGCCCGTGCAGCAGGTGCCGGCGGTGGCACGGTGATCCACGCCAAGGGTACCGGCATGGAAGGCGCAGCCCAGTTCCTTGGCGTGGAGCTGGTGAACGAAAAGGAGCTGGTGCTCATCGTGGCCCGCACGCCGGAAAAGAAACGCATCATGAAAGCCATCATGGACGGTGCCGGGCCAAAGGCGGGTACGATCGTGTTCTCGCTGCCGGTGACGGATACCGCCGGTCTGCGTCTGCTGGAGGACGAGGAACCGGTGCAGGAGACCTCTGCGCAGTAAACAACAAAATGTAATTTATTCCGGGATTATTCCGCATTTATGGGCGAAACGCTTGATAAATGCGGATTTTTTCGTTATCATAGAAGAAAGAAATTCAAGAATGAGGGACAAAAGATGATAAAGCTTTCATATGAGCAGCAGATCGCATTCAATTCGCTGTCCATCATCGTGGGCAATGCACTGTATGCGCTCACGGTGGTGCTGTTTCTTGTGCCGTCAGGCCTGATCACCGGCGGTGCCACCGGCATCGCACTGGGCATCAACCGTGCATTGGGACTGCCGGTGTCCGGTGTGCTATTCGTCATCAACATGACCATGCTTACGGTGGGCTGGGTGCTGCTGGGGCGGCGCTTTGCCATCACCACCATTGCCAGCACCGTGCTCAGCCCCCTGTTTCTGGCTCTGTGGGAGCGGGTGTTCACAGGCTTTGTGCTCACCGATGATCTGGTGCTCAACACCATTTTTGCAGGCCTCGGCGTAGGCGTTTCGCTGGGCATCACCATCCGGGCAGGCGCATCCACCGGCGGCATGGACATCCCTCCGCTGGTGCTGAACAAATATTTCCACATCCCGGTGTCGGCCAGTATGCTGGTGTTCGATATGCTCATCCTCTGCCTGCAGGCGGCGTTCAGCCCGCTGCAGCAGTGTCTGTACGGCATCGTGATGGTGATCGTATATACGGTGGTGCTGGACAAGGTGCTCATCTTCGGCACTACCCGCACCGAGGTAAAGATCATCAGCCAGCACGCCGATGATATCCGCGAGGCCATCTTCACCCAGCTGGACCGCGGTGTGACCGTGCTGCATGGCGAGGGAGGCTACAGCCACGAGCCGGAGCAGGTGCTGCTGAGCATCGTGAGCAACCGCCAGCTGCCGAAGCTGGAAAAGCTGGCCCATGCCATCGACCCCACCTGCTTTATGATCGTGAGCCATGTGACCGAGGTGAGCGGGCGCGGCTTCTCGCTGGATAAGAATTACCAGTAAACGCTGAAAATCCCAGCAGATACTTGAAAAACAGTACCGGTTTAGGGTATAGTATAGAAGAACGGTAGGTTATGCCGTGATTTTACCCAACAGGAAAGGAAAACCATCATGTTTGATATTTTCAATATGCTCAAGAAGGAAGAACACAAGGACGCAAAGCAGGTGACCCGCGAGACCATCATCGGCGATATCCTGGATATGGACCAGACCACCGCTCCCTACTTCATGGAGATCGGCATGCACTGCCTGGGCTGCCCTGCATCCCGCGGCGAGAGCATCGAGGAGGCCTGTGCTGTCCACGGCGTGGACTGCGATGAGCTGATCGAGAAGCTGAACGAGCATCTGGCCGCAAAGAAGGCATAAATTGCTGCCCACACTGGATGCGCGTCTGGCTGCCGCCGCAGAGCTTGTGCGGCCGGGAGAGCCGGTGGCAGACATCGGCTGCGACCACGGCAAGCTGACGGCGGTGCTGGCGGCTTCGGGAAAATACCCGAAGGTGATCGGTGCCGACCTGCGGCCCGGCCCGCTGGCAAAGGCAGAGCAGACGCTGGAACATGCAGGCTGTAAAGACCGCGCTGAGCTTCGGCTTGGCGACGGTCTTTCTGTGCTTACGGAGAACGAAGTAGACAGCATCGTGCTGGCGGGCGTTTCCGCCCAGACCACTTGGGAAATTTTAGAGAAAGCCCCGTGGGTGTTCACCGTGGGAGGGCCGCGGATCATCATGATCCCGGCCACCCGCCACGACGCGCTGCGCCGCTGGTTGTGGGAGCATGGCTTCTCCTTTGCAGCCGACCGCCCGGTGCAGGCGGCGGGCCGCTGGTACGCGGTGATGGCGGCGGAGTACACCGGCAGGGTGTATGCGCCCACCTTTGCCGAGTGCCTGTTTGGCAGTACGGGAGAGTGGCCCGAGGGAAAAGGCTACGCCGACTGGCAGAAGGCAAAGCTGCCCCGGATGCGCCTTGGCGTGCCGGATGGCAGCGCACTTGCGCAGGAAATCGATAGTTTATTAGCTGGCTTGCCCTCTCAGGCCGCTTCGCGTCCAGCTCTCCCAAAGGGAGAGCCTTTGGCAAAATGATGAACGCTGCATGGAATGCCAAGGCCTCTCACCATGGGAGAGGTGGCATTGCGTAAGCAATGACGGAGAGGGCGAGGATGGTGAAGATATGATAACAGTTAATCAGGTATACGAAGCAATGCAGGCCATCGCGCCGCTGGAGCTGGCGGAACACTGGGATAATCCCGGCCTGCTGGTGGACTGCGGCGGGCAGATGCACCGGGTGCTGGCAGCACTGGACATCACCCCCGAGGTGGTGGCCGAAGCCGCCGCAAAGCAGTGTGAGATGATCGTGTCCCACCACCCGGTCATTTTTGATCCGCTCAAAAAGATCGGCCCGCAGGATGTGCCTTTCCAGCTGGTGCAGGCAGGCATTTCTGCCATCTGTATGCACACCAATCTGGATGCTGCCGAGGGCGGCGTGAACGAAGTGCTGGCAGGCATCTTTGACATGAAGAATATGGAAACCTTTGCCGAGGGCTGCGGCCGTGTGGGAGCCATTGAAGAAATCGCGGTTCCGGAGCTTGCCCGCAAGGCACAGCAGGAGCTTGCTGCGCGCTGCAACCAGCCGAAGAACGGCCCGGCGGTGCAGGTGAAGTTTGTGGATGCGGGTAAGCCGGTCAAGCGCTTGGCGGTCATCAGCGGTGCGGGCGGAAGCCTGTTTGCAGATGCCATTGCTATGGGCGCGGACTGCCTGCTGACCGGTGAAGCCAACCACCACCACGCCATCGATGCCAAGCGGCTGGGCCTTTCGCTCATTGCGGCGGGCCACTATGCCACCGAATTTCCGGTGACTGCCGCCGTGGCGGAAAAGCTGCGCGCCGCCCTGCCGGAGCTGGAAGTGCTGGTGAGCACTGAAAACCGGGATCCGTATACGTATTTATAAGGGAAAGCTGCAATAAGGTGAACGGCCTCGCCCTCTCAGTCTCGCATCTGCTCGACAGCTCTCCCAAGGGGAGAGCCCTTGGCAAAACCATGAACCTTGCGTAGACTGCCAAAGCCTCTCACTTTGAGGAAAGACTTTCCCCGCGCCGGGGGAAGATGTCACCATAGGTGACAAAAGGGGGAGTGTGGCACGGCGTTAGCCGTGACGGAGAGGGCGAGGCCGCTTAAAATAAAAGAATTTCCATTCCAAATCATAAATGAGGTAAACACTATGGCATTGGATGCCGCGACACTGGCCCTTACGGCAGCAGAGCTCAAAGCAACGCTGACCGACGCCAAGATCGCAAAACTATTTGAACCCACCCGTGATGAGCTGGTGCTCACCCTGCGCACCCGCACGGATACCTATGCGCTGCTGCTTTCGGCCCGCAGCGGTTCCGCCCGCGTGTGCCTGACCGAAGAAAGCTTTGAAAACCCGGAAACGCCGCCCTCCTTCTGTATGTTGATGCGCAAGCATCTCACCGGCGGCAGGCTGCTGGACGTGCACATGGAGCCGGGAGACCGCATCGTGTATTTTGATTTTCAGTGCACCAACGAGATGGGCGACCTTGTGCGCAACACCCTGTGTGCCGAATTGATGGGCCGCTACTCCAATCTGGTTCTGGTGCAGAACGGCAAGATCATTGACGCACTCAAGCGCGTGGATTTTGAGGACAGCGATGTGCGCCAGCTGCTGCCGGGCCTGCCCTACACCACGCCGCCCAAGCCTGCAAGACCGGACTTCCTGCTGGTGAGCAGTGCGTCCATCGTGGCAGCAGCCTGCCAGAGAGATCTGCCGGTGGCAGATGCCCTCAACAAGACCGTGGCCGGTGTTGGCCCGGTGGTCTGCCGCGAAGCTGCATGGCGTGCCTTTGACGGCGAACATCTGCCCGCCAATGAGCTGACCGAGGAACAGAAGCGCAAGCTTATGGCTGCCATCGACGAGCTGAAGGAAGAGCACGCAACCGGCGGTACGCCCTGCAGCGTCACCGACCCCAGCGGCAAGCCCATCGAGTATACCTTCTTCCGCCCGCAGCAGTACGGCGAAAAGTATATAATAAAGGAATGGCCCTCCTTCAACGCCATGCTGGAGGGCTACTACGCTGAGAAGGACCGCGCGGAACGCCTGCGCACCAAAAGCAAGGAGCTGCACAAGGCCGTGCACAATATGTACGAGCGCGCCGTGCGCAAGCAGGCCGCCCGTCAGGAAGAGCTTGCTGCCAGCGGCAAGAGCGAAAAGCTGCGTCTGTACGGTGAGCTGCTCTCGGCAAACCTCTATCTGGCCCAGAAGGGCATGAAGAGCATCACCGTGCCCAACTGGTACGACGAGGGCAAAGAGGTGACCATCCCGCTGGACCTGCGGTTCACACCCAGCCAGAACGCCCAGAACTTCTTCAAGAACTATAAAAAGAAGCAGACCGCCGCCCGGATGCTGGTGGACCTGCTGGCAGAGGGTGAAAAGGAGATCGCCTATCTGGAAACGGTACTCTACGAGGTGGAGTCCGCTTCCGGTGAGGCAGCCCTCAACGAGATTCGGGCAGAGCTGAAGAGTCAGGGCTACCTGAAATACTACAAGCAGCGGGATAAGCGCCAGAAGCCTGCAGATTTCCTGCGGTTCACTTCCACCGATGGCTTTGAGATCCTGGTAGGCCGCAACAACGTCCAGAACGACAAGCTCACCCTCCACACCGCCCGGGGCAAAGACCTGTGGTTCCATGTGCAGAAGGCCCCCGGCAGCCACGTTGTGGTCATGAGCCGGGGCGAGGAGATCCCGGACACCACCAAGCAGGAAGCTGCGGAGCTGGCAGTCATCTACTCCAGCACCTACAAGGCAGGCACCGGTGCCAAGGTGGCGGTGGACACCACCGAGGTGAAGAACATCTGGAAAGCCAGCGGTGCCAAACCCGGCATGGTGCTGTACGAGGTGTACACCACGGTCTACGTCACGCCCCGGGATGGGCTGGCGGAACAGCTGAAGAAGAGATAAAAAACGAACTCCTTCAGGCGCTTGCGCGCCAGCTCCCTCACGGAGGGAGCCCTTGGCAGTACGGAAAAGTTTCCCTCTTTGCCAAGTGCTCTCCCTTTGAGAGAGCAGGCAAAGCCGACAAGCTTTGCCTGAGAGGGCGAGGACGGTAGAGCTCCGGCCCTGCCTTTTATTATATATGTATAAAAGCGGCAGAACGGTCCATACTAAGCACTGCGCAGCGGGCGCGGCAGAGTTTTCCACCGGCAGAAAAGCCTGCGGATTGTGCATCTTGCACAGAAAATGTGCTTTTTGACAAAACGGAGAAAATAAAAAAGAAAATTCGTTCTTTTTTCTAAAAAACACTTGCCAAATGCACGAAGGTGTGATAGAATAACTCTCGGCTGCAAAGGGCTTGTGCGATACAAGTCGTGCAGGCCAGCGATATGCGTAGATGCGGGAGGTTGTCATCCGGCGATAGCTGCGATGGGTTATTTCCGCGGAGTATGTCCGATCTTAGAACCGGGCGAAAGAATTACTGACAGCGATGGAATACGTTCCCTCGGCAGAGAAGTTACTCCTCTGCGAAACGGGCGGAACCAATGTTCGGATTTGATTTGCTAATATGTTTCCGGGAGAACTGCCATGCGGTTCACCGGTTTTTATAGTGCCAAATCGAGGAACACCCGGAACTGTGTAGAGCAATTTATCGGCTCGCCTAGGGCAAAATCAATTTTTTCAGGAGGCGTAAGCAATGGCAGTCAAAGAGAAAATCAGAATCCGTCTGCAGAGCTATGATGCTCAGCTGATCGATGCCGCAGCAGAGAAGATCGTGGAGACCGCAAAGCACACCGGTGCACGCGTGTCCGGCCCCATCCCCCTGCCCACCGATCGTGAGATCGTTACCGTTCTGCGCGCTACCCACAAGTACAAGGATAGCCGCGAGCAGTTCGAGAGCCGCACTCATAAGCGTCTGATCGACATTCTGAAGCCGTCCAACAAGACGGTCGAGGCTCTGATGAGCCTCCAGCTCCCCGCTGGCGTGGACATCGAGATCAAGCTGTAAAAGACACTCGATCAAATTCGATGCCCTCGTTTCCCGAGGGGTCATGTTGGCAGTGACGTGCGCTGCCAACCAATAACCTTTACAGGAGGAAAAGAAAATGGTTAAAGGCATTATCGGCAAGAAAGTCGGTATGACCCAGCTGTTCGACGCGAACGGCAAGGTCGTTCCCGTCACCGTCATCGAGGCTGGTCCCTGCACCGTCGTGCAGAAGAAGACCGTCGAGAGCGATGGCTACCAGGCTGTTCAGCTGGGCTTCGGCGAGGTTTCCGCCAAGAAGGTCAACAAGGCAGCTGCAGGCCACTTCAAGAAGGCAAACGTTGCCCCCAAGAAGACCCTGCGCGAGTTCCGTCTGGAAGATGTTTCCGCAATGAACGTTGGCGACGTGCTGAAGGCTGATGTCTTCGCAGAGGGCGACAAGGTGGACGTTGTGGGCGTTTCCAAGGGCAAGGGCTACCAGGGCGTTATCAAGCGCTACGGTCAGCACCGTCTGCGTGAGAGCCACGGCACCGGTCCTGTTGCTCGTCATGCAGGTTCTAACGGTTCCACTTCTACCCCTGCTCGCGTGTTCCCCGGCAAGCGCCTGCCCGGCCACATGGGCTTTGTGCGCGTCACCGTGCAGAACCTGACTGTTGTCAAGGTTGACACCGAGAACAATCTGATCGCTGTCAAGGGTGCGGTCCCCGGTTCCAAGGGCACCATCATCACTCTGGCCAACAGCGTGAAGGCGTAAGGAGGAAAGCTACAATGGCAAAGTTTAACGTAGTCGATATGAACGGTCAGCATGTTAGCGAGATCGAGCTTTCCGACGCCGTGTTCGGTATCACCCCGAACGAGAAGGCTGTCCACATTGCTGTGGTGAACTTCCTGGCCAACCAGCGTCAGGGCACCCAGAACACCAAGATCCGCATGGAAGTTTCCGGCGGCGGCAAGAAGCCCTGGCGTCAGAAGGGCACCGGCCACGCTCGTCAGGGTTCCATCCGTGCACCGCAGTGGACTCACGGCGGCGTCGCTCTGGGCCCCAAGCCCCGCAGCTACAACTACCACATCAACAACAAGGTCAAGCGCCTGGCTCTGCTGAGCGTGTTGTCCGACAAGGCTGCCAATGGCAACATGGTCGTTGTTGACAAGTTCGCTTGCGATGAGTACAAGACCAAGACCGTGGTTGCAATGCTGAACGCTGTTGGTGCCGGCAAGAAGAACCTGCTGGTCAACGAGACTGTCGATGCAAAGTTCGTCAAGAGCGCTGGCAACATTGCCGGTGTGAAGACCACCTTCGCAGGCAGCGTGAACACCTACGATGTGCTGAATGCCGACAAGCTGATCATCAGCGTCGACGCAGCTAAGAAGCTCGAGGAGGTGCTTGGCTAATGAAAACCGCACATGATATCATCCTGAAGCCGGTCATTACCGAGAACTCCATGGCTGGCATCGCTGACAAGAAGTACACCTTCAAGGTCGCTACCGATGCTACCAAGGTCGAGATCGCTCAGGCCGTTGAGGTCCTGTTCCCGGGCGCTAAGGTCGCAAAGGTCAACACCATCTCTGTGCGCGGTCGTTTCCGCCGCCAGGGCATGCACGCCGGTTACACCGCTGCATCCAAGAAGGCTATCGTGACCCTGACCAAGGACTCCAAGGAAATCGAGTTCTTCAACAGCATGGTCTAAGCCGAACCCGCCGAGGGTTCCTCTATGGGGATATGACCCCGATAATAATTCATAAGATAAACAAAGGAGAATAGCACTATGGCTATCAAGAAGTATGGCCCCACTACTCCGGGCCGCCGCGGCATGACCGTCACGGATTACAGCGTCCTGTCTAAGGTCGCTCCCGAGCGCAGCCTGCTGGAGCCCATGAAGAAGCACAGCGGCCGCAACAACACCGGTCGCATCACCGTCCGTCATCAGGGCGGCGGCAACCGCACCAAGTATCGTGTCATCGACTTCAAGCGTCAGAAGACCGATATGCCCGCTACCGTCAAGACTCTCGAGTACGATCCGAACCGCAGCGCATTCATCGCTCTGGTCGAGTACACCGATGGCGTCAAGAGCTACATCATTGCTCCCGATGGCCTGAAGGTGGGCGATGTGGTCATCAGCAGCAAGTCTGCCGACATCAAGCCCGGCAACTGCCTGCCCTTCGAGAACATCCCCGTCGGTACCATCATCCACAACATCGAGCTGTATCCCGGCCGCGGCGCTCAGCTGGTTCGTTCCGCTGGCAACATGGCTCAGCTGATGGCTAAGGAGAATGGCTACGCTCTGGTTCGTCTGCCCTCCGGTGAGATGCGCAACGTGCCCGTGAACTGCACCGCAGTCATCGGTCAGGTTTCCAACATCGACCACGAGAACGTCAACCTGGGCAAGGCTGGCCGCAAGCGCCACATGGGCGTCCGTCCCGGCAGCCGTGGTACCGTCATGAACCCCTGCGACCATCCCCACGGTGGTGGCGAGGGCCGCGCACCTGTTGGTCACTCCGGTCCTATGACTCCCTGGGGCAAGCCCGCTCTGGGTCTCAAGACTCGCAAGCATCATAAGCGCTCCGATAAGCTGATCGTGAAGCGTGCAGGTAAGTAAGAGAGGAGTTTAAGACAATGGGTAGAAGCATTAAAAAAGGACCTTTCGTCCAGGCTGCTCTTATGAAGCACGTTGAAGCGATGAACGCTTCCGGCAAGAAGCAGGTCATCAAGACCTGGAGCCGCGCCTCCACGATCTTCCCCGAATTCGTTGGTCACACCTTTGCCGTCCACGACGGCCGCAAGCATGTGCCTGTGTATGTGACTGAGGACATGGTTGGCCACAAGCTGGGTGAGTTCGTTCCCACCCGTACCTTCAAGGGCCACACTGGTAATTCTAAGTAATAGAGGGAGGAACACAACATGGAAGCTCGGGCAATTCTTCGTTATGCCCGCATTAGTCCTCGTAAGGTGTCTATCGTTATGGACCTGATCCGTAACAAGCCCCTGGACGAAGCGCTGGCAATCCTGCAGTACACCCCGAAGGCAGCTTGTGAGCCCCTTCTGAAGCTGGTGAAGTCTGCAGCCGCTAATGCGGAAAACAACTTCAATATGGACAAGAACAACCTCTACGTCGCCGAGTGCTACGTCTGCCCCGGCCCGACGCTGAAGCGCATGATGCCTCGTGCACAGGGCCGCGGCTACCGCATCCTGAAGCGCACCAGCCACATGACCGTTGTTCTGAAAGAGAAAGAGTAAGGAGGGAAAACAATGGGCCAGAAAGTAAATCCGCACGGCATTCGTGTCGGCGTTATTAAAGACTGGGACAGCCGCTGGTTTGCCTCCAAGAAGGATTTCAGCGATAACCTCGTCGAGGACCACAAGATCCGCACTGAGCTGAAGGCTCAGCTGAAGGATGCTGGTGTGCCCAAGATCGAGATCGAGCGTACTGTGGACCCGTCCACTTCCGCTCCTCGCGTAACTGTCAACATCTACTGCGCTAAGCCCGGCATGGTCATCGGCAAGGGCGGCGAAGAGCGCGTTGCTCTGCAGAACAAGCTGACCAAGGAGTATGGCAAGACTGTCATCGTCAACGTCATCGAGGTCAAGAGCGCTGCTACCAACGCTCAGCTGGTTGCTGAGGATATCGCTCGTCAGCTGGAGAACCGCGTGACCTTCCGTCGTGCCATGAAGCAGTGCATGCGCAATGCCATGAGCCCCCGCGATCGCGCAACCGTTCCCGCAAAGGGCATCAAGGCAATGTGCTCCGGCCGTCTGGGCGGCGCTGATATCGCTCGTACCGAGAGCTATCACGAGGGCACCATCCCCCTGCAGACCCTGCGTGCTGACATTGACTACGGCTTTGCAGAGGCTGCTACCACCTACGGCCGCATCGGCGTCAAGGTGTGGGTCTACAAGGGCGAAGTCCTGAAGAGCGCTAAGACCGCTCAGAAGAAGGAAGGAGGCAACAAGTAATGTTACTGCCTAAGCGTGTTAAGTACCGCCGCGTCCAGCGCGGCCGCATGACCGGCAAGGCTACCCGCGGCAACGTGGTGTGCCAGGGCCAGTACGGCCTTGTTGCTCTGGAGCCGGCATGGATCTCTTCCACCCAGATCGAGGCTGCTCGTGTTGCCATGACTCGTTACATCAAGCGTGGCGGCAAGGTGTGGATCAAGATCTTCCCCGATAAGCCCGTGACTGAAAAGCCCGCTGAGACCCGCATGGGTTCCGGTAAAGGCTCTCCCGAATACTGGGTCGCTGTTGTGAAGCCCGGCCGCGTTCTGTTCGAGCTGGCAGATGTCGATGAGGCAACTGCCCGCGAGGCTCTGCGCCTGGCTATGCACAAGCTGCCCATCAAGTGCAAATTTGTTGTCCGTGAGGACTCCGTGAAGGAGGATGGCACCAATGAAGGCTAATGAACTCCGCGAAATGCAGACCGCAGAGCTGACCAGCAAGCTGGCAGACCTGAAGGCCGAGCTGTTTAACCTGCGCTTCCAGCATGCCATCAACCAGCTGGAGAACCCCGGCCGCATCGAAGCAGTCAAGAAGGACATCGCCCGCGTGATGACCGTTCTGGCTGAGAAGCAGTAAGGAGGTTAAACGATGGAAGAACGTAATCTGAGAAAGACCCGCGTCGGCGTCGTCGTGTCCGACAAGATGGATAAGACCATCGTGGTTGCCGTTAAGGATAGCGTGCAGCACCCCCTGTACAAGAAGATCCTGAAGCGTACCGCCAAGTTCAAGGCTCGTGATGAGCAGAACGAGTGCGGCATCGGTGACCGTGTTGAGATCATGGAGTGCCGCCCCCTGTCCAAGGATGTGCGCTGGCGCCTGGTCCGTATCGTTGAGAAGGCAAAGTAATTTGCCCGCTGCTTTGAACAGTTTGAAAGGAGATATCTGATATGGTTCAGATGCAAACTTATCTCAAAGTTGCCGACAACACCGGTGCCAAGGAGCTGATGTGCTTCCGCGTGCTGGGCGGCACCCGCAAGAGATACGCAAACATTGGTGACGTCGTGGTCTGCTCTGTCAAGAAGGCAGCCCCCGGCGGCTCCGTTAAGAAGGGCGACGTCGTCAAGGCTGTCATCGTGCGCAGCAAGCATGGCGTGCGCCGCGACGACGGCTCCTACATCCGTTTCGATGAGAACGCCGCCGTTATCGTTATGGCCGACAAGAGCCCCAAGGGTACCCGTATCTTTGGACCCGTTGCTCGCGAGCTGCGTGATGCCGGCTACACCAAGATCCTGAGCCTGGCTCCGGAATCGCTGTAAGGAGGTTTTAAAAATGAATAATCTTCATGTTAAAACCGGCGACAACGTTATGATCATCAGCGGCAAGGACAAGGGCCACACTGGTAAGGTCCTGCAGGTCAGCCCCTCTGAGAACAAGGTCATCGTTGAGGGCCAGAACATGGTTACCAAGCACGTCAAGCCTCGTCGTCAGGGCGAGCAGGGCGGCATCGTCAAGGCTGAGGGTGCTATGTACGCATCCAAGGTCATGCCCATCTGCCCCAAGTGCGGCAAGGCCGTGCGTGTGGGCCACGTCGAGAAGGACGGCAAGATGGTTCGCGTCTGCAAGAAGTGCGGCGCTGAGCTGTAAGAAAGGAGTAAGGAACAATGGCTCGTTTGAAAGAACAGTATGTCAATGAAATTGCTCCTGCTCTGAACTCCAAGTTCGGTTACAAGAGCGTTATGCAGATCCCCAAGCTGGACAAGGTCGTCATCAACGTTGCCTGCGGCGAAGCCAAGGACAACGAGAAGATCCTGGAAGCTGTCATGAAGGATCTGGGCCAGATCACTGGCCAGAAGGCAGTCGTCTGCCGTGCCAAGAAGAGCGTTGCTAACTTCAAGCTGCGCCAGGGCACTCCCATCGGCTGCAAGGTCACCCTGCGCGGTGAGCGTATGTATGAGTTCGTCGATCGCTTCTTCAACATCGCACTGCCCCGTGTCCGCGACTTCCGCGGCATCAACGGCAACGGTTTTGATGGCCGCGGCAACTTTGCATGCGGCATCAAGGAGCAGATCATCTTCCCCGAGATCGACTTCGAGAAGGTCGATGCAGTCCGCGGCATGGATGTCTGCTTTGTCACCACTGCCAAGACTGACGAAGAGGGCAAGGAGCTGCTGAAGGCTCTGGGCGCTCCGTTCGCAGAGAACAACTAAGGGAGGAGATTTCTACAATGGCTAAACTGTCTATGAAGCTGAAGCAGTCTCGTCCTGCTAAGTTCTCTACCCGTGCATACACCCGCTGCCGCATCTGCGGCCGTCCCCACTCCGTGCTGCGCAAGTACGGCGTGTGCCGTGTGTGCTTCCGTGAGCTGGCCTACAAGGGCGAGATCCCGGGCGTGAAGAAGGCTTCCTGGTAATCAAGCCAGAGGGCCGGATAATTTGTCGGATATCCGCCCCGGGGCAACGATGTTTCGGGGCGGTATCATTATAAAACAAACGAGAGCTAATCTAAGGAGGTTAGTGGCAAATGCAGATTACTGATCCTATCGCGGACCTGCTGACTCGCATCCGCAACGCTAGCACTGCCAAACACCCTTCTGTGGAGATCCCCGCTTCCAACATGAAGAAGGCTATCTGCCAGATTCTGGTTGACGAGGGCTACATCAAGGGCATGCAGGTCAAGAACGACACCGTTCAGGGCACCATCGTTGTCACCCTGAAGTATCAGGCTAACGGCGAGCCCGTTATCGCTGGTCTGCGCCGCGTGTCCAAGCCCGGCCTGCGCATCTACACCAACTGCGAGGATATGCCCAAGGTCATGAAGGGCCTGGGCACCGCAATCATTTCCACCTCTAAGGGCATCATGACTGATAAGGCTGCACGTGCTGCACACGTCGGCGGCGAAGTCCTGGCCTACGTGTGGTAAGAAAGGGGTAAAAGACAATGTCGAGAATCGGAAGAAAACCCATCGTCATTCCTGCCGGCGTTACTGTCACTGTCGATGAGGCAGCACATCACGTCGCCGTCAAGGGCCCCAAGGGCAGCCTGAATTCCAACTATCATCCCCTGATGACCGTCAAGGTCGAGGGCAATGAAGTTCTGGTTACCCGCCCCAATGACGAACCCCAGGCCCGCAGCCTGCACGGCCTGACCCGTACCAACATCGCCAACATGGTGAACGGTGTTGTGAACGGCTACGAGAAGAAGCTGGAGATCGTGGGCGTCGGCCTGCGCTGCCAGAAGCAGGGCTCCAACCTGGTCATGAACCTGGGCTTCTCTCATCAGGTGAACATTCCTGATACTGAGGACTGCACCATCGTGTGGCAGGATCCCAACCACTTCACCGTTACCGGTATTGACAAGCAGAAGGTCGGCCAGTATGCTGCCGAGATCCGCGCCAAGAAGCCGCCCGAGCCTTACAAGGGCAAGGGCATTCGCTACGAGGGCGAGGTTGTCAAGCACAAAGAAGGCAAGGCCGGCAAGGGCAAGAAATAAGGTAAGGAGTGAAAGACAATGGTTAAGCAGATCGACAAGAACGAAGCTCGTCTTCGTCGTCATCGCCGCGTTCGTAACAAGATCAGCGGCACCGCAGCACGTCCTCGCCTGGATGTTTTCCGCTCCGCCAAGCACATTTACGCTCAGATCATCGATGATGAGCAGGGCGTGACTCTGGTGTCGGCTTCTACTATGGACAAGGACTTCAACGGCAACGGCGGCAACGTCGAGGCCGCTGCTGAGATCGGCAAGAAGATCGCAGCAAAGGCTCTGGAAAAGGGCATCACCGAGGTCGTGTTCGACCGTGGTGGCTACGTTTATCATGGCCGTGTTAAGGCCCTGGCTGATGGCGCCCGTGAGGGCGGCCTGAAGCTGTAATGAGAGGAGGAAACACATTATGGCTATGAGAAACCGTGAAGACGACGGCATGATCACCAAGGTTGTCTCCATCAACCGCGTTTCCAAGACTGTCAAGGGCGGCCGCATCATGAAGTTTGCCGCTCTGGTTGTCGTGGGCGACGGCAAGGGCACCATTGGTTACGGCATCGGCAAGTCCGGCGAAGTGCCTGAGGCAATCCGCAAGGGCGAAGCTGCTGCTAAGAAGAACATGCACAAGGTTGCCCTGAAGGGCACCACCATCCCCCACGAGATCGTCGGCAAGTACGGCGCAGGCGCCGTTCTGCTCAAGCCGGCTGCACCTGGTACCGGTATGATCGCCGGCGGCCCTGTGCGTGCCGTCATTGAGGCTGCTGGCATCAAGGACATTCGTGCGAAGTCTATGCGTTCCAACAACCCCATCAACGTTGTTTCTGCTACCTTCGCAGGTCTGTGCGGCCTGGTCAGCGCTGAGTCTGTCGCTGAGAAGCGCGGCAAGACCGTGAAAGAAATTCTGGGTTAAGGAGGTAACAAACCATGGCAGATAAGATGCTCAAGATCGAGCTGAAGAAGAGCCTGATTGGCCGCGGCGCTAAGCAGATCGCTACCGCTGAGGCTCTGGGCCTGAAGAAGCCGGGCGACGTTACCGTTCAGCCTGACAATGCCGCTACGCAGGGCAAGATCGCAAAGATCGGCTTTATGCTCAGCGTCACCGAAGCCTAATAGCAGGGGGTATACGCATAATGAAACTTCATGAATTGCACGCGATTCCCGGCGCAAACAAGGCTGTGACCCGCAAGGGCCGCGGCATTGGCTCCGGCAATGGCAAGACTGCCGGCTTCGGCAGCAAGGGCCAGAAGGCCCGCTCCGGCGTGAAGCACGCTGGTTTCGAGGGCGGCCAGATGCCTCTGGCACGCCGCCTGCCCAAGGTTGGCTTTAACAACATCTTTGCTACCCAGTACGCCATCGTCAACGTGGCTGATCTGGAAGCTGCTTTCAATGCCGGCGATGTCGTCGATACCGAGGCTCTGAAGGCAAAGGGTCTGGTCAAGAAGACTCTGGACGGCGTTAAGGTTCTGGGCAACGGCGAGCTGACCAAGGCTCTGACCGTGAAGGCCGCAGCCTATTCCGCTTCTGCCAAAGAGAAAATCGAGAAGGCAGGCGGAAAGGCTGAGGTGATGTAAGGTGTTCCAGACATTCCGTAACGCATGGAAGATCCCCGAGCTTAAAAATCGTCTCCTGTTCACGCTGGCGATCCTCGTGGTGTACCGTCTGGGCTGTGCCATCCCCGTTCCGTTCGTTTCCGGCTCTGCGCTGACGCAGATGTTCGCAAACGGCGACATGCTCTCCTATCTGAACATGATGAGCGGTGGTGCTCTGGCCCGTTGCACGCTCTTCGCGTTAGGTGTGACACCCTATATCAACGCCTCCATTATTGTGCAGCTGCTCACCGTGGCAATTCCCGCGCTGGAAAATCTGGCAAAGGAAGCCGACGGCCAGCAGAAGCTGCAGCAGATCAACCGGTACGCAGGTGCTGTGGTCGCTCTGATCATGAGCATCGGCTACTACTTCGTGATCCGCAATATGGGCGCACTGAAGTACGTTTCCGGCGGTGCCGGCATCTTTGCCGCCATCGTCATCATCGCAACCTTTGTGGCTGGCGCACAGCTGATCACATGGTGCGGTGAGCAGATCGATGACAAGGGCATCGGCAACGGTGTCTCGCTCATCATCTTTGCTTCGATCGTCTCCAACTGGTCTTCGCTGTACACCTCTGTCAAGGGTCTGCTGACTCAGGCAGCGTCCGGCAAGCCCCAGTACTACTTCTTCCTGCCGCTGCTGATCGTGCTGGCACTGGTGGCTGTGGTCTTCGTGGTCGTCATGACCAACGCAGAGCGCCGCATCACCATTCAGTACGCAAAGCGCGTGGTAGGCCGCAAGCAGATGGGCGGTCAGAACAGCTATCTGCCCCTGAAGCTGAACATGAGCGGCGTTATGCCCATCATCTTCGCTTCGGCTCTGGTGTCCATCCCGGGCACCATCGGCAGCTTCCTGCAGATCGACCAGCAGGCACACCCGGTGTGGTATGCATTCTTCCACACCTTCAACTACACCTCCTGGCTGTACGTTGTGATCTACCTGCTGCTGATTCTGGCATTCAACTACTTCTATGTGGCCATCCAGTACAACCCCGTTGAGATCGCCAACAATCTGCGCCGCAACAACGGCTCAATCCCCGGCTTCCGTCCCGGCAAGCCGACCAGCGATTTCATCACCCGCACCCTGAACAAGATCACCCTCATCGGTGCCATCTTCCTGGCTGCGGTGGCTGTGCTGCCGATCATTCTGGGCAACCTGACCGGTATGAGCATCCAGCTGGGCGGTACCAGCCTGCTGATCGTGGTTGGTGTGGCACTTGATACCACCCGCAGCCTCGACAGCTTCATGACGATGCGCAACCACAAGGGTTTCCTTGGTTGATCCACAATAATTAAGATGTGAGAAAGCACTGGAAAGGAGAGTACGCTCGAACTTTTCAGTGCTTTTTTACTTTTTTGGAGTTTACATCCTCTAACAAAGGAAAGGAATGATCCTATGAATCTGATCCTGTTGGGCGCACCTGGTGCTGGTAAGGGCACTCAGGCCGAGATCATCTGCGCCAAGCTGAACATCCCCTCCATCAGCACCGGCAACATTCTGCGCGCTGCTGTCAAGGAAGGCACCGAGATGGGCCTGAAGGCAAAGAGCTTTATGGACGCTGGCGCTCTGGTGCCCGATGAGGTCATCATCGGCATCCTGAAAGAGCGTCTGGCTCAGCCGGACTGCGCAAACGGCTTTATCCTGGACGGTGTGCCCCGCACCATCGCTCAGGCCGAGGCCATCGAGACCATGGGCATCCGCATCGACAAGGTGCTGGAGCTGCAGGTCGAGGACAATGTGATCGTTGACCGCATGAGCGGCCGCCGCGTCTGCGAGAAGTGCGGCGCAAGCTACCACATCGTCAACAAGAAGAGCAAGGTCGAGGGTGTATGCGACCTGTGCGGCGGCAAGACCGTCATCCGCAAGGACGACCAGCCTGCCACCGTGCTGGATCGTCTGAAAGCATATCATGAGCAGACCGAGCCGCTGGTGGAGTTCTACCGTACCCGCGGCAAGCTGGCAGAGATCAAGTTCTGCCCCTCCATCGAGGAGACCACGGCTGAAGTCATGAAAGCTTTGGAGGCATAATCGTGATTCAGATCAAAAATGCGAAAGAGCTGGACGGCATGCGCAAGGCAAATGCCCTGAGCGCAGCTGCCCTGAAGTACGGCGGTGAGCATATCGAAGCAGGTATGACCACATGGGAATTGGATAAGCTGATCTACGACTTCATCGTGAAGCACGGCGGCACCCCCAATTTCAAGGGTCTGTATGGCTTTCCGGGCACGGCCTGCATCAGCCTGAACGATACCATCATCCATGGTATCCCTTCGCATGACATCGTCATTCGTCCCGGTGATATCGTCAGCATCGACACCGGCGCAAAGATCGACGGCTTCAACGGCGACAATGCCTGCACCTATGCGGTGGGTAAGGTCGATCTGGAAGCACAGCGCCTGCTGGATGTGACCAAGGCTGCTCTGTATAAGGGCATCGAGCAGGCTGTGGCCGGCAACCGCATCGGCGACATTGGCTATGCCGTGCAGAGCTACTGCGAGGATGCCGGTTTCTCGGTCGTCCGCGAGTTCGTGGGCCACGGCACCGGCCGTGAGCTGCACGAGGACCCGGAAGTGCCCAACTACGGCCATCAGGGCCGCGGCCCGCGCCTTGTGCCCGGCATGACCATTGCCATTGAGCCCATGATCTGCCAGTACGACTGCAAGATCACCCAGTCCAAGGACGGCTGGACCGTCAAGACCAAGGACGGTGGTCTGGCTGCGCACTTTGAGCACTCCAATGCGATCCTGAAGGATCACACTGAGATCATGACCCGCTTCTGGGATGACCCGGATTTTGACCCGGAAAAGTTCAGCCTGAAGTAAGCTGATCCCTGAAATATGAGAAGCGCCGCCTGTGAAGAGCAGAAATGCTCCGCCGCAGGCGGCGTTTTTGCAGGGATAGACCTGCTGTTTGTGCAATTATGACAACTTTTGGTGAAAAAGTTTCATCTTTGCGGTGGAGAAAAACCAAGACCGGGGAGAGAAAGGGCAGCTTTTGAATTTCGAGAATTTTTTATCGGAAATACGGAAAAAACCTCTTGCAAATTGACAACAAAAGGTGTATAATCTATAAATGGCTGTGGAAGCCAGATACTTCCTCGGCGGACAGGGATTTTCTGCCCGTTTTGCGGATTTTGTGCCGCGAAAGATGAAGTATGTGGCGATCATCGCCGCCTGTCCGTCTGTGGACCGGCACTGGAACTGGAGAACGCTGAAGCGGCAAGCTGCGGTCAAACGGGCGCAGGCACGTGAAAACCGCGGCGCTTTCAGGGTTCCAAGGCAAAGGTACCGGTTCAGGTTCAACGACAAACTGAGCAGATCCAATGAGGAGGCAAATAGCTTGTCTAAGGAAGACGTTATCGAGATCGAAGGCATTGTGCGTGAAGCCATGCCCAACGCCATCTTTAAGGTGGAAATGTTGAGCGAGGATAAGAACACCGGGAAGCTCACTCCCAGCGGTCACATCCTCTTAGCGCACATCTCCGGCAAGCTGCGGACCAATTTCATCCGTATCCTGCCCGGGGACAAGGTTACCGTGGAAATGTCGCCCTATGATCTTTCTAAGGGCCGCATCACCTGGCGCTCCAAATAAGCACCAGGGTATCAACCAAAAGGAGGTTCAACATCATGAAGGTCAAGCCTTCCGTGAAACCCATCTGCGAAAAGTGCAAGGTCATCCGCCGCAAAGGCCGCGTGATGGTCATCTGCCAGAACCCCAAGCATAAGCAGCGCCAGGGCTAATTCGGGCGCCTGGGGGTCAAGTGCGTAGAGTCCCGGCGCAGACCCCGACACTGACATGGGATGATTTTTGGAGGAAACTACTATGGCACGTATTGCCGGCGTTGACCTGCCCCGCGAGAAGCGCGTTCAGGTGGGTCTCACCTACGTTTATGGTATCGGCCAGACCACTGCTAACAAGATCCTGGAAGCAACTGGCATCAACCCCGATACCCGCGTCAAGGACCTGACTCTGGAAGAAGAGGCTAAGATCCGTGACTACATCGATCAGGCTAACATCATCGTTGAAGGCGACCTGCGCCGCAACGTTGCTCTGGACATCAAGCGCCTGGTTGAGATCCAGTCCTTCCGTGGCACCCGCCATCGCAAGAATCTGCCCTGCCGCGGCCAGCGTACCAAGACCAATGCACGTACCTGCAAGGGTCCCAAGCGCACTGTCGCTAACAAGAAGAAGTAAGGAGGATTTGAGAAATGGCAAGTGCAAATAATGCCAAGAAGGGCGCTAATGTCCGCATGAAGCGCAAAGAGCGCAAGAACATTGCTGCTGGTCAGGCTCATATCCAGTCTACCTTCAACAATACTGTTGTCACCATCACCGACCTGCAGGGTAATGCAGTGTCTTGGTGCTCCTCCGGCTCCCTGAACTTCCGCGGCAGCCGTAAGAGCACTCCGTTCGCAGCCCAGTCTGCTGCTGAGACCGCAGCCAAGGTTGCTATCGAGCATGGCATGAAGACCGTTGAGGTCTACGTCAAGGGCCCCGGCGCTGGCCGTGAGTCCGCTATTCGTGCGCTGCAGGCTACCGGCCTGGAAGTCACCCTGATCAAGGACGTGACTCCCATCCCCCACAATGGCTGCCGTCCCCCGAAGCGCCGTCGTGTCTGATCGAAGGAGGAAATTGAATTATGGCAAAGAATACGCAGCCTATCGCAAAGCGTTGCAAGGCCCTGGGCATTTCTCCTGCGGTCATGGGCTATGCAAAGAAGAATACCACCCGCAACTCCAATGGCAACATGCGCAAGAAGCAGTCTGAGTACGCATCTCAGCTGAAGGAGAAGCAGAAGGTCAAGTTTATCTACGGCGTTCTGGAAAAGCAGTTCCACAATGCTTACCTGCGTGCTGAGGCCCGCCCCGGCAAGACTGGTGAGAACCTGCTGCAGATCATGGAGTGCCGTCTGGACAACGTCGTGTTCCGTCTGGGCTTTGCTCAGACCCGCCGCGACGCTCGTCAGCTGGTGTCCCACGCTCACTTCACCGTCAACGGCAAGAAGGTCAACATTCCTTCTTACCAGGTGAAGGCTGGCGACGTGATCGAAGTGCGCGAGTCCAGCCGCAGCTCTGCAAAGTTTGCAAAGCTGACCGGCCCCGAGGCTCCCGTTGTTGCTCTGCCCGCATGGCTGAACCGTGAGACCGGTTCTCTGAAGGGTGTTGTCGCAAAGCTGCCCGAGCGCAGCGATATCGACTACGAAGTCGCAGAGCACCTCATCGTCGAGCTGTACTCCAAGTAATCCATTAAGAAGGCTGGGCCTTCCCCGTGGACGGCTCACTTTCGCATTCTTTTCTTTGAAAGAATTTAATAATGGGCCGGCGGCAGCGCCGGTTTGACAAGGAGGGCATAGATATGATGGAGATTGAACGTCCCAAAATCGAAACGGCAAGCCTGTCCCCGGACGGCCGCTACGGCAAATTCGTGGCAGAACCGCTGGAGCGTGGCTTTGGCATCACACTGGGCAATAGCCTGCGTCGTGTGCTTCTTTCCTCTCTGCCCGGTGTCGCCGTGACCAGCGTCAAGATTGATGGCGTGGTTCACGAGTTCTCCACCATTGAGGGCGTCAAGGAAGACGTTACCGAAATTGTCCTGAACCTGAAGGGTATTGCTGCAAAGCTGTACACCGATGGTCCGAAGACAGTGCGTGTTGAGGCAGTCGGCCCCTGTGAGGTCACCGCTGACAACATCAAGCAGGGCGACGACATCGAAATTCTGAACCCTGAGTGGCACATCGCAACCCTGGGCGAGGGCGGCAAGCTCGTCATGGAGCTGACCTTCGATAAGGGCCGCGGCTATGTGCCCGCAGAGCGCAACAAACAGGCTATCATCGAGAAGAACGATATCAACACTCTTCCCGTTGACAGCATTTACACCCCTGTGCTCAAGGTGAACTACAACGTCGAGAGCACCCGTGTTGGCCAGGCGATCGATTATGACAAGCTGACCATTGAGGTTTGGACCGATGGCACGATCAATGCGCAGGAAGCCGTTTCTCTGGCTGCCCGTGTGCTGACCGAGCACCTGAACCTGTTCGTCAACCTGTCCGATGAGGCAGCCGGCGCTGAGATCATGGTGGAGAAGACCAACGACGACAAGGAAAAGGCTCTGGAAATGACCATTGAAGAGCTGGATCTGAGCGTGCGTTCCTTCAACTGCCTGAAGCGTGCCGGTATCAACACGGTGGAAGATCTGGTCAGCAAGAGCGAGGACGAAATGATGAAGGTTCGCAACCTCGGTCGCAAGAGCCTGGAAGAGGTCATGGCAAAGCTGGATTCTCTGGGCTTCAAGCTGAACACGGATGACGATAACTAAAAATAATTAAGGAGTGAAACGGGATGCCCGGTACCAGAAAGCTCGGTAGAACCAGCGACAGCCGCAACGCTATGATGCGCGCTATGGTTACCTACCTGTTAGAGAATGGCAAGATTGAGACCACTGTCACTCGCGCTAAGGACGTTCGTTCCATGGCCGAGAAGATGATCAGCCTTGGCAAGGCAAGCGACCTGCACACCAAGCGTCAGGTTTATGCCTACATCACCAAGGAAGATGTTGCAAAGAAGCTGTTTGATGAGATCAGCCCCAAGTACGCTGACCGCAACGGCGGCTACACCCGCATCATCAAGATCGGCGCTCGCCGCGGCGACGCTGCTGAGATGGCAGTTCTGGAGCTCGTCTGATCTGCTCTGACTGTTTGATACAGTGTTCAAAAGCCCTTTCCCAGCAATGGGAGAGGGCTTTTTTTTGCGTGGCATTTTCATTGCTTCTGAATGTTCCCGGGAATAGCGGGCCAAACCGTAAACATTTTAACAATTCCACTAAAAACTCGAACCTATTTTCTAGCAAAATGCCTCTTGATATGTTGTATGGGGGGGGGGGGGTAAACTTAAAGAGCAGACGGTGCCTTTTGGGGTGGGTGCCTGCAAAATAAAAAACGAAAAGAGGAAGAGAACATGAGAAAAAAGAGTACGAGACTTCTCAGTGCAGCCCTTGCGGTGTGCATGACGGTGACTGTTCTCCCCATGAGTGCATTTGCTTCCGGGGTGGCAGAGGTAAGTCCACAGGAAACTGCCGCCGCACAGAGCGAGGAGACCGGGGACGTGACCGGGGACGTTGCGATCGACGAAGAACATTTTCCGGACTCGAACTTCCGCAACTTTGTAAAAAAGTATGACCGCGACAAGGATGGCAAACTGAGCCAGATCGAACTTGCGAATGTCACAGATCTGAATTGCGACAAGAGTTATTCCGGCGTGACGGACGATGAAAAGATCAAAAGCCTGAAGGGCATTGAATATTTTACCTCGTTGAAGACGCTGAGCTGCAAGCGTAATCTGCTGACGGAATTGGACGTGAGCAACAATTCGGAGCTGAAGTCGCTGGACTGCGATGAGAATCAGCTGAGTGCACTGGATGTCAGCAACCATCCGGCGCTGGAGGATCTGAGCAGCTATCATAATCCGCTGACTGCACTGAATGTCAGCAACTGTCCGGCGCTGAAGACGCTGAGCTGCGAGGGTGATCGGCTGCTGAGTGAACTGGATGTCAGCAGCTGTTCGGCGCTGGAGAAGCTGTACTGCAATGCGTGTCAGCTGAGTGTACTGGTCCTGGGAAACCACCCGAACCTGATGTATTTGAACTGCAGTGAGAACCGGCTGACCTCGCTTAATATTATCGGCAGCAACGCCATCGACCAATCTCGTTACGACCGATTTCATACCTACTCTAACAGTTATGACATCGTAGTGGCTGACAACCGCTATCGACTGAGCAAGCTGCCGGGCAACTTCGATGCATCCAAGGTCGAGGATTCGCAAGGCGGCAGTTTTGATGCGGAAAGCAACATCCTGACCGTTGACCCAAATGCAACAGAGGTCACCTATACCTACAATTGCGGCACGTACGCCAGTGGTGATAGCATAAAGGCCAAATTTACGCTGAACGTGACCCACCACACCCACCACTACGGCGACTGGCTTCATGACGAGACCGACCACTGGAAGAAGTGCACCGACTCCGATTGCCCGGAGCCGGAGGAAAGCGTGACAGAGACGAAGGCCGCGCACGACTTTGACGAGGAAGGCGTCTGCAAAGTGTGCGGCTATCAGCGGGAGACCGCCGTGCCCGATGCCCCTGCAGGCGGGAGCGGCACCGACAACATTCAGGGCGCAATCTCTGCTGTGGTCGTGGGTGCTGCCGCAGGTGCGATTATCTATGAAGCCGGTACCGGCATCTACCGCGTCATCAATATGCCCGGCATCCCCATGCCCTCCAACCGCATCGAGCTGGCCGAGCTGCTGTGGGAGCGCGCCGGTAAGCCGGAGCCTGTAAGCACCGCCCTCTACAGCGACATCGACGAGGGCGATACCGATGCACAAAAGGCCGCCCGCTGGGCAGTGGAGCAGGATCTGATGAAGGACGATGCGGACAACAATAAATTCCACCCGGCCTTCCCCGTCAGCAAGCTGCGCACCTGCCTGACCTGGAACGCCGCAAAAGAAAAAGGCTTGTTTGACAAGACCGAAGAATAACCGCTGAAACCCCAAAGGGGCTGCTGCACAAAAGGCTGTGCGGCGGCCTCTTTCTCATTTTCAGGTGTTGGCATTGCGCCCGGCCCGTGGTATACTGACAATAGCATGTTTTCGGCCTTTGGCCGGACAAGTTTTCCACACAGAGGAGGCGCAGCGGTTGAAACATCCGAATCATTTTGGCCGGTGGTTGGCTTGCGTGCTGCTGTGCCTGCTTCTGGCAGGCTGCAGCATGCCCGGTGAACAGGTGCAGGTGGAAGAGCTTCTGCGTGCGCCCAAGCTTTCCGGCGATTACGGCGATGTGCAGACTGCCCTGAACGACTGGCTGGGGGAGAGCGCACAGCTCAAATATCCCATGCAGGGCGACCTGCTTTCGCCTTTCCTGCTGCAGGATCTGGACGGTGACGGCAGGCAGGATGCCGCCGTGCTTTACACCACCGCCCAAAGCTCCAACGTGTGCATTGCCATCCTGCAGAAGGATGATGCCGACATCTGGCATGTGCGCCAGAACGTAGAGGGCCTTGCAGACACGGTAGAGTCGGTGGGGCTGGCCCAGCTGCAGCCCGGCGATGCCACCCAACTGGTGGTGGGTTATACAGCGGCACAGGGCGACCATTATCTGGCTGTGTATTCCTACACCGACGGCGTGCTTTCCACGATCCTGGAGCAGCAGTACCAGCAGTATCTGGTGGAGGATATCACCGGCGGCGGCAATCAGGATCTGATCCTGATGTCTACGCTGGAGGACGGCGGCGTGCAGATCGAACTGCTGACCGTGGATAAAGAGGGCAGCTTCCAGCAGGTGGCTGTTATGGGCCTTTCCGCCAATCGGTTCGCCGGCTGCGCCTCGGTGGCGGCGGGTGTGGGTGCGGACGGCAGGCATTATCTGGTGCTGGATGGTTGGACCGGCATTTCCGGCAACAATCTGGCCAGCGTGCTGCTGCGTTTTGACGAGGACACGCAGCAGATGGTGCCTGCCGATCAGATCAGCACCGAAAAGCTTTACACCGCATCCCTGCGCAATGTGCCCAGTCTGGTCAGTCAGGATCTGGACAGCGACGGCATCGTGGAGATCCCCACCCAGCCGGACGAAGCGGGCCTGCTGAACATGAGCCAGAGCCGCCGCATGGATTTTATCGTGTGGATGGACTATACCAGCCCGCACCCGGAAAAAAGCTTCGGGCTGCTGGACGAAGAGACCAACTGCTATATCGAGCTGCCCATGGAGTGGGAGGGCAACCTCAAACTGACCGACAGCGAACAATATGATGGTGCAGTGGAGCTGCGCACGGTGGACGAAGACCAGCTGGTAATGACCCTGCGTCTGGTGCGCACCACCTCCAGCCTGAAGGGCTGGACCCGCCTTGGCATCGTGGCATCCCGCCAGATGCAGGCGAAGCTTGCCCCGGATGTGGAGATCCGTGATAAAAATTACCGCCTGTCCAAGGCGCTGTATCTGCTCAACTAAAGAACGGAGGAACAGTTCATGGTACGAGTGCTTGTCGTTGAAGATGAAGCCAACATCCGCGAGATGATCGCGCTGAACCTGCGCCTTGCGGGCATGGAGGCTGTGGAGGCCGAAAGCGCCGAGGCGGCTCTGCCGCTGCTGGAGAAGAAGCCGGGCTGCGATGCGGCCATTCTGGATGTGATGCTGCCGGGCATGAACGGCTTCTCCCTGTGCGAGACCATCCGCCGCACCGATCAGAAGATCGGCATTATCATCCTCAGCGCCAAGGGACAGGAGCAGGACAAGATCCGCGGCCTTTCTATTGGTGCCGATGACTATATGACCAAGCCTTTCAGCGTAAGCGAACTGCTGGCCCGTGTGAAAGCGCTGTGCCGCCGCGTCGGCCGTACTGCAGGCGGGGACGAAAAAGAAAAGGAAAACCCGCTGGGGATGCTCACCAGCGGCGAATTTGTGCTGGACGAGAACCGCCGCGTGCTGCTCAAGGCAGGCCAGCCTATTGAGCTGACGCAGGTGGAATTCCAGATCATGGAGCTGTTCTTCCGCAACCCCGGCATTGCGCTGGTGCGCGAGAAGATCTTGAAGGGTGTCTGGGGCGAGAACTATTTTGGTGACGTGAAGATCGTGGATGTGAACATCCGCCGTCTGCGCATGAAGGTGGAGGATGAACCCAGCCATCCCACCCATATCCTTACTGTGTGGGGCTACGGCTACAGATGGGAAGAATGAGAAGCGGGATCACCCGCCGGTGGCTGCGGGGCAACCTGCTCATCACCGTGCTGCTGGTGCTGCTGGCCGAAACCATGTTCCTGTACAACTACACACGCAGCTATTATAACAGCGTGCAGCAGACCATGTACCGGCGGTTCTCTTCGGTGTCCGGCCAGCTGAAAATGTACACCGGCGATACGGTGCAGAGCACGGCGGCTACCCGCAGCGTGGCCCTGCGCCGCATGGTGGAGCAGTTTGCCGATAAGGACAAATACGAGTTCATGCTGCTGGACAGCTATGGCGGGGTCATTGCGTCCTCCAGCGGCACAAATGCGGACGGCATTGTGACCGGCATCGACTTTGAGCAGGCGCAGGAGGCTTCTGATGGCCTTGGTGTGGCGGTCTACCGCACCCAGTCCGGCGAGCTGGTGATGGCGGCCTGTTATCTGGTGCCCTATGCCGCCGAGGATGTGGCGGCGATGCGTCTTGTCACCAGCCTGACCCTTGTGGGAGCGCAGATCAAGAACGCCCTCGCGGTAAGTGTTGTGATCGCGGCGGTGATCCTTGCTTTCACCGTGATGTCCGGCCTGTACTTCATCCGCAGCATCGTGGTGCCGCTGGGGCAGGTGGAGCGCACCGCAGCCAGCATCGCCCGGGGTGAGCTGGATGTGCGCCTGCCGGTCACCGGCAACGAGCACGACGAGGTGGACCGCCTGCGCGGCACCATCAACCAGATGGCCGAAGGGCTGGAAGAGACCGAGAAGATGAAGAACGAGTTCATCAGTTCCGTCTCTCACGAGCTGCGCACGCCGCTCACCTCCATCCGGGGCTGGGTGGAGACCCTGCGCACACTGGACGACCCGGCAGACGAGAACTACCGCAAGGGCCTTGAGATCATCAACAATGAGACGGGCCGCCTGTACAACATGGTGGAAGAACTGCTGGATTTCAGCCGTCTGCAGAACGGCCGCATCCGTATGGACTGCCGCCCGCTGGACCTTGTGGCAGAGCTGACCGATGCGGTGCTGTTCTGTGAAGCACGCATCCAGCGCGAGGGCCTTGTGCTCAGCTACACCGAGCCGGAGGAGATGATCCCGGTCTATGCCGACCCGGACCGTCTGCGGCAGGTGTTCATCAACATCATGGACAACGCCATCAAGTACTCGGCCCCCGGCGGGCGCATCACGGTCAAGCTGTGGGCGGGCGAATACAAGGCTTTTGCGGAGATCATCGATCAGGGCCGCGGCATCCCGCCGGAAGACCTTGAGAACGTCAAGACCAAGTTCTACAAGGGCAGCAATTCGGTGCGGGGCAGCGGCATCGGCCTTGCGCTGGTGGATTCCATCATGACTGCACTGGACGGCACCATGGACATCAAGAGCACGCTGGGCCGCGGCACAGTGGTCACACTGGGCTTGCCGCTGTACCATAAGGCGTGAAGATTTTGTCACAATTCTGTGGTAAAATAACCGGGAAAAATATGATCCGATAGGAGAACCCAATGAATCAACCCAAAAAGGAACGTTTCAAGACCAGCGTCGGCGGGCAGGCGCTGATGGAAGGCATCATGATGCGCGGCCCGAAGCTCATCTGCTGCACCGTGCGCAAGCCGGACGGCACCATTGAGACCAAGATCGACCCTGTGAAGAACCACGGCATCTGGACAAAGATCCCGCTGGTGCGCGGTGCCATCTCCATGATCGAAAGCCTGATCGTGGGCTACCGCTACATGATGTACTCGGCTCAGGTGAGCATGGGTGACGACTACGACCCCGAAGAGGAAGAGACTGCCTTTGAAAAATGGGTGGGCGACCACTTGGGCAAAAAGGCAGAGGACGCACTGCTGGCCTGTGCCGCCGTACTGGGCGGCCTGCTGGCGATTTTGCTGTTCACCGTGCTGCCCACCCTCATCGTGGGCGGCGTGAACCACTTTGTAACATTGGGCCGCTGGGCCAAGGTGGTGCTGGAAGCGGTGCTGAAAGTTGGCATCTTCCTCACCTATATGGTGGCCATCTCCAAGATGAAGGAGATCCACCGCGTGTTTGAGTACCACGGTGCCGAGCACAAGACCATTGCCTGCTATGAGGCCGGTGATGAGCTGACCGTGGAGAATGTGCGCAAGTACACTCGGTTCCATCCGCGCTGCGGCACCAGTTTCCTCATTCTGGTGGTCATCGTCAGCGTGTTCCTCTACAGCGTGCTGCCGTGGGGCAGCATCGGCCTGCGGGTGCTGTTCAAGCTGCTGCTTCTGCCGCTGGTCATGGGCATCAGCTATGAGCTGCTCAAGTGGTGCGGCCGGTCCGATAACATTGCCACCCGCATCATCCGCCAGCCCGGCATCTGGGTGCAGCACCTGACCGTGTTTGAACCGGACGACAGCATGATCGAGGTGGCCATTGCCGCTGTGACCCCTGTGCTGCCCGAGGACCCGGAGGATGGCAGATGGTAATTGCTGGTTTGACCCCGCGCGAAGCGGTGCGGGCCGTGGAAGCCCGGCTTTCCGCTGCAGGGTGTCCGGATGCCGATTACGATGCACGGGAGCTGTTCCGCGTGGCAGCCGGGCGGGATGCCCGCCTTTCCGACCGGGTGCTGACCACGGAGGAAGCGGAAAAGCTGGAAGCCCTCTGCACGCGCCGTGAGCAGCGGGAACCGCTGCAATACCTGTGCGGGATCTGGAGCTTTCTGGATTTTGACCTTGCCGTTGGCCCCGGTGTGCTCTGCCCCCGGGCAGACACTGAGGTGGTAGCGGAAGCGGCTGCCAATACCCTGACGGGCATTGCAGCGCCCCGGGTGCTGGATCTCTGCGCGGGGACCGGCTGTCTGGGGCTGGGCGTCAAGCGCTTCTGCCCGGCGGCGCAGGTGACCTGCGTGGAAAAAAGCCCGGAAGCTTTTGTTTATCTGGAAAAGAACTGCCGCTGCGCCCTGAAAGGGCAGGGCGGGCAGACGGAGGATTTGCTGGAGCCTACCGCGTTTGAGCAGGCAGATGCCCCGGCCTTTGACTGGGGGCCGGCGCTGAACGCTCTGCGCGCAAAGGCAAAGCCAGCCTATGCGGTGCAGCCGGTGGAGGGCGACCTGTTCACCTACTGGCAGGGCCTGCCGGAAGGGCAGCTTGATCTGATCGTATCCAACCCGCCCTACCTCACCGCCGAGGAGATGCGGCACCTGCAGCCGGAGGTGGCACAGGAACCGGCCATGGCGCTGGAAGCAGGAAAGGACGGCCTTGTGTTCTACCGTGCCCTTGCAGAGCATTACCAGAATGCACTGCGGCCCGGCGGAGCGCTGGTGCTGGAGATCGGCTGGCAGCAGCGGCAGGCTGTGGCGGCACTGCTGGCTGCAAACGGCTGGGCAGACATTGAGTGCCGCAAGGATTTTGGCGGCAACGACCGGTGCATGATCGCCCACAGACCCGAAAAATAAAAGTGAAAATAGAAACAACTTCTTGTTGTAATATTTTGATTTTGTGGTATACTATACTGGAAAGTATACGGACAGCCCGCGCACGGCGGGCAGCAGGAAGAAAAGGAGCAGCACGCTATGGCAAAAAATCAGAACAACAACACCGTTGCCCCGGCGACCAAAAAGACCGAGCCGGAGGCCAAAAAGGATGCGCTGGCCACTGCGCTGGCCCAGATCGAAAAGCAGTTCGGCAAGGGTGCCGTGATGAAGCTGGGTGATAACGCCTCCATGCAGGTGGATGCCATTTCCACCGGCAGTCTGGGTCTGGATCTGGCTCTGGGCGTGGGCGGTGTGCCCCGCGGCCGCATCATTGAGGTGTACGGCCCGGAATCCAGTGGTAAGACCACGCTGGCTCTGCACATCCTGGCCGAAGCCCAGAAGCAGGGCGGCGAAGTGGCCTTCATTGACGTGGAGCACGCACTGGACCCCACCTATGCCGAAGCGCTGGGCGTGGACATCAACAATCTGCTGGTCAGCCAGCCAGACACCGGCGAGCAGGCCATGGAGATCTGCGAAGCACTGGTGCGCTCCGGTGCCATCGATGCCATCGTGGTGGACTCGGTTGCCGCCATGGTGCCGAGGGCTGAGATCGAGGGCGAAATGGGCGACAGCCATGTGGGCCTGCAGGCCCGCCTGATGAGTCAGGCCATGCGCAAGCTGACTTCGGTCATCGGCAAGACCAACACGGTCTGCGTCTTCATCAACCAGCTGCGTGAAAAAGTGGGCGTGATGTACGGCAACCCGGAGGTCACCACCGGTGGCCGCGCCCTGAAATATTACGCCTCGGTGCGCATCGACATCCGCCGCGTGGAGGGCCTGAAGGACTCTTCCGGCCAGTTCATCGGCAACCACACCCGCGCCAAGATCGTCAAGAATAAGGTGGCACCTCCGTTCCGTGAGGCAGAGTTCGATATCATGTTCGGCGAGGGCATTTCCAAGATGAGCGAACTCATTGATGTGGGCGTGAAGCTGGGCATCGTGCAGAAGAGCGGCGCATGGTTCAACTATGGCGATATCCGTCTGGGTCAGGGCCGTGACAACGCAAAGCAGTTCCTGAAGGACAATCCCGAGATCGCAAACGACATCGAGGGCCAGATCCGCGCCAATGCCGATAAGCTGTACGCATCCCGCCGCCCGGCAGGCAAGGGCGCTGCGGCCAAGGCCGAGGAACCCGCCAAGGCTGCAGATGCCAAGGAGCCGGTGGTCAAGGCTCCTGCCCGCAGCAGCGAGAGCGAACTGGATATCATGGTGGAGGACTAAATGTCCTTTTATAAACGCCGCCGCCCGAAGCAGGAAGAAGAAAAGTGCGCCGACCCGGCCAAGGCCCGCGCCCGCGCACTGGATGCGCTGGCCTCGCGGGAGATGTCCTCGGCCCAGCTGTATGAACGGCTGTGCTATGGCTTTACCGAGCAGGCTGCAGCGGCTGCTGTGGCTGAGATGGTGGAGCTGGATTACGTAAATGATGACCGCTATGCTGAAGCCCGGGCACACAGCCTGCTTGCCGCCCGCAAGAGCCGCCGTGCGGCGGCCCAGAACCTGCGGCAGAAGGGCCTTTCCGGCGCGCAGATCGAGCAGGCGCTGGAAAGCGTCTATGCCCCGGACGCAGACGGCGAAAGCCCGGAGCTGGAAGCTGCCGCCGCTCTGGTGCGCAGCCGCTACATGAAAAAGCTGGCCGATGGCCGCCGCGACCTTGTGGTGGCCGCCCTGCAGCGCCGCGGCTTTGCGTATTCGGTCATAAAAGAAGCGATAAAAAGAGCGGAAGAAGAATAAAAAGCACCCCTCAAAAGAGAAAGAGAGTATCATCCCCTATGAAAATTGCGTGTATTTCCCTTGGCTGCCCCAAGAATCAGGTCGATCTGGATGTGATGGTGCACATCCTGCTGTCTGCCGGCCACGAGACCGTGGCCGATCTGGCCGAAGCAGATGTGATCCTTGTGAACACCTGCGGCTTTATCGAGAGCGCCAAGACCGAAGCCATTGAAAACATTCTGGAAGCCTGCTCCTACAAGCAGCAGAACCCGGAGCTGAAGGTCATCGTCACCGGCTGTCTTGCCGAGCGCTACCGCAGCCAGATCGAGGAAGAGATCCCCGAGGTGGACGCGGTGGTGGGCTGTGCCTCCAACAAGGCCATCGACACCATCGTGGCCCGCCTGTTCCATGGTGAGGATCATCTGGAAAGCTACGGTGCCAAAAAGGACTTTCCGCTGGGCGGCAAGCGTGTCATCGGCACGCCTGCCCACTATGCGTACTTAAAGATCGCTGAAGGCTGCAACAACCGCTGCCACTACTGCGCCATCCCCGGCATCCGCGGCCCGCTGCACAGCCGCGATATGGCCGACTGCGTGGCCGAAGCCCGCTGGCTGGCCGGTGAGGGCGTGAAAGAGCTGATCGTGGTCGCACAGGACCCCACCGCCTACGGCGAGGACTGGGGCAAGCCCGGCAGCATCTGCGAGCTGCTGGATAAGCTGAACAAGGTGCCGGGCCTCGAGTGGATCCGCATTATGTACGCTTACCCGGAGCGCATCACGGACGAGTTCATTGCTGCCATGAAGCGCAATGAGAAGGTGGTGCCTTACCTTGACCTGCCCATCCAGCACTGCAACGATACCATCCTTAAGAATATGAACCGCCGCTCCAACCGCGCCGAGCTGCTGGAAGTAATCGGCAAGCTGCGCCGCGAGATCCCCGGCATCACCCTGCGCACTACCCTGATCGCAGGCTTCCCCGGGGAGACTGAGGAGCAGTTCGAGGATCTGTGCAATTTTGTCAAGGAAGTAAAGTTCGACCGTCTGGGCTGCTTTGCCTACTCGGCCGAGGAGAACACCGTTGCTGCCAAGATGGACGGTCAGATCGATCAGGAGACCAAGGACAGGCGCGCCGAACTGGTGATGCAGATCCAGACCGGCATCATGGCCCAGAAGCAGGCCGAAAAGGTGGGCCAGACCGTGCATGTGCTTTGTGACGGCATCGACGAGGAGAGCGGCCTGTATCTGTGCCGCACCACCGGCGACGCCCCTGAGGTGGACGGCAATGTTTGCGTTTCCAGCGAGGAACCGCTGTATCCCGGCCAGTTCTACGATGTTCTGGTGGACGACAGCGACCTTTACGATCTGTATGGCACTGTTGCAAAATAACAAATTGGAGGAATCTGTATGAATCTGCCCAATAAGCTTACCCTGACCCGCATCCTGCTGGTGCCCGTGTTCATGATCTTTGCGTCCCTGACCGGTCTGAGCGGCATCGCGGATGGCTCCTTCCAGCCGATGTATTACCTGATCGCAGGCATCGTCTTTGCTGCCGCCAGCTTTACTGATTTTCTGGACGGCCATCTGGCCCGCAAGTGGAACATGGTGACCGACTTTGGCAAGTTTGCCGACCCGCTGGCCGACAAGCTGCTCACCACCGTGGCCTTCATTTACATGATGCGGGACGGCGTATGCAGCCCGGTGGTGCTGTGCATCATTCTGGCCCGCGAATTTGCGGTGTCCGGCCTGCGCATGGTGGCCGCCGGCGCCAAGGACGGCAAGGTGATCGCCGCCAACATGTGGGGCAAGGTGAAGACCGTGCTGCAGATGCTGAGCATCATCTTCTACTTCTTTGGCATGGCGATTGCGGCGAATGTGTCCTGGGATGCCACGGTCCTGGTTGTGGGAGCCTCGGTGGTGCTGTGCTGGCTGGTGGCTGCCGTGACGGCCATTTCCGGCATCAAATACCTGTGGGACAACCGCAGCTTCATCAACACCGCAAAATAAAGCGTTTTTTGAAAAAGGGCAGGGAGACCTGCCCTTTTTCAAATTTTCGAGGAAATATTACAAGACGGAAAGGCTTTCCATGAAAAAATTTGCTGATACGGCGCGCCGCCTGCTCTCCATCGCGCTGAACCTGTTCATCGTCTGGGCGGAGCCCATTGCCCTGCCCATGAGCTGGGATTGGGGCAAAGAGCAGATGTTCATTTTCTACACGGAGGATTCCAACATCCTTTCGGCCTGCATCTGCGCCATGGTGGCGGTGGGCCAGCTGGTGTGCATCTTTACCGGCAGGGAACTGCCGCGCTGGCTGCACACCCTCAAGTATATCGCCACCTGCTGCCTGACCCTGACCTTTCTCACGGTGGTATTCGTGCTGGGCCCCATGTATGAGGATGGAAACGGCTGGTACATCATGCTGTGCACCAGCTCCATGCTGTACCATCACCTGCTCAACCCGCTGGCGGCTATCTTCTCCTTTGTGCTGCTGGAGCGCACACCGCGCCTGCCCCGCAGCACGGTCAAGTGGGCGCTGCTGCCCACGGTGCTGTATGGCGGCATCATTTTGTGGCTGAACATCCAGCGCGTGGTAGATGGACCATATCCCTTCATGAAGGTGTATGACCAGAGCGTGCAGGCGTCGGTGCTGTGGTGCATCGCCATCCTGCTGATGAATTACTTCTATGCATGGCTGCTCTGGAAGCTGAACGGCGGGAAGAAAGAAAAAGCATAACGATCTGAAATGCCCTCCGCTTCACTCTGGGCATAAATAGCGGAAATACTAATTTTTATTAGAGCAATACCGGACAGACTGCGGTCTGTCCGGTATTGCATTTTTCACAGAAGGGACCGCAAAGAAAAACAGCATCTGAAAGCTCCGGCCCTTCCTGTGAAAAAGCAGCTCCGAAAAGCCCGCGGGCTTTTCGGAGCTGCAAATTAAAGATAAATTATCCTCTGAATATGCCCAGAGCAAAGCGGAGGGCATTCTAAATGGTTCTTGTGTTTTTACGCTACGGTGGAATTCTCTTCCAGCCAGTCCAGCACACAGGACTGCAGGGCGTTCAGGTGCGCACGGTTCTCACCGTAGGTGTCGGCATAGGTGCTCTCGGCATCGTCCAGCTCTTCCTGCGTGGGAGCAAGGCTCTTGGTCTCGGCCACGGCCTGAAGGATCAGGTCCTGCTTTGCCAGATGCTCAAAGTAAGCGTCGGATGCGGCCAGCATGGCATCGGCATCGGTGTAGCCCTGCGTCTGGGCAAAAGCATTCAGATCCATGCCGTAGGCGGTGGCGTACTGGTTGTAGTAGTTCAGGAACATGCGGATGTAATAGCTGGTGATCTCGCTGGGCAGCTCTTTGAAGGTGGAGTTCGACATCAGGTAGTCCACGATGGCGTTCTCGTAGTTGGTGGCATACAGCGCATCGTTAAAGTAGCTGCGCAACTGGTCGACGGTGTGCAGATCATCGCTGGTGCCAAAGTTGGAGTCCACCCACTCGTCGGTCAGCTCAGGGGTCACGCTTTCGGAAATGGAGTTCAGCGTCACGCTGAACACGGCCTCCTTGCCGCTGAGGGTGATCGTGTTGCCCTCGGCATCGGTGGAATCACCGTAGCCGTCCGGGAAGGTGACGGTCACATCAAAGGTATCGCCCACATTGTGCCCGATGATCTGGTCCTCAAAGCCATCGATGAAGGAACCGCTGCCAAGGGTCAGGTCGTAGCCGGTGGCAGTGCCGCCGGTAAAGGCCACGCCGTCCACGGTGCCGGTGTAATCGATGTTGGCAACATCTCCGCTCTGGGCGGAACGGCCGGTAACGGGCTGGGAAGAGGTGTACTGGTTCAGCAGGTTGTCCACCTGCTGCTGCAGTTCATCTTCGGTGGGGTTCAGGTCGTTCTCCTTCAGGGCAATGGAGCCGAAGTCCTCCGGCAGGGTCACATAGTCCAGCGCTTTGATGCCGCTCCAATAGCCGTTTTCGTCCAGACCATCGCTGTAATCAAAGGCCTCGTAGTCGAAGTCGGCAACAGAGCCAAACTGCGAGACGGATGCGGCAGCTGAAGAAGCGCTGTCGGTCTGCTTGTGCTTTGTCAGCATGAAACAGGCAAAAATGACGCACACCGCTGCGGCGATGGCCAGCAGGATGCACAGGAGTTTTTTGGTGTTGTTTTTCAAAAGAAATACCTCCATAAAAATCGGCCTGATGCACAGCAAAAGACCGGTACAGGCAGAACAGATACCCATTTATTATATACGTTCTGACGGCAAAAGGAAAGTTCTTTGCAAAATTTCCACAAATCCGGCGGTGGGTTTGTATCACTTTTGCCCGTCTACAGGCGCAAAAGTGACCAAAACCGGTGGAAATGGGCGGGCGGTTCTGTTACAATAAAAATAAGTGAGCCTTCCCGGGAACATAAGGCCCCTCCCTGAGGGGGCTGTCGAGCGTATGCGAGACTGGAGGAGTTCCTCCTTCCGTCATCGCTGTGCAATGGAGAGGGCGAGGACGGTAAGATATTGGAGGAAATTCAAATGGATTACAATAAAGCTGCTCTGGAAATGCACGAGACCCACAAGGGCAAGGTGGGCATCGTAAGCAAGGTGGAGGTCGCCACCCGCGATGACCTGTCCACCGCCTACACTCCCGGTGTGGCCGAACCCTGCCGCAAGATCAAGGAAAACCCCGACGACGTGTATAAGTACACCTTCAAGGGCAACATGGTGGCTGTCGTTTCCAACGGCACCGCCGTGCTGGGCTTGGGCGATATCGGCCCGGAAGCCGGTCTGCCGGTCATGGAGGGCAAGGCGGTGCTGTTCAAGGAGTTCGGCGGCGTGGATGCCTTCCCCATCTGCATCGATGCCCACGACGCTGCCAGCGTCATTGCTGCCTGCAAGGCCATTGCGCCCACCTTTGGCGGCATCAATCTGGAGGACATCAAGAGCCCCGAGTGCTTTGAGATCGAAGAAACACTGGAGCGTGAGCTGGACATCCCTGTGTTCCACGATGACCAGCACGGCACTGCTATCGTCGTTACTGCTGCCCTCATCAACGCCCTGCGTGTGGTGGGCAAGAAGATGGAAGATGTGCACATCGTGCTGAACGGCCCCGGCGCTGCCGGTACTGCCATCATCAAGATGCTCATGACCGCCGGTGCAAAGGACATCATTGCAGTGGACCAGTTCGGCACCCTGTACAAGGACTGCAACAGCGCCGAAGCCCACAAGAACTGGCTGGGTGAGGTGACCAATCCCCGTCAGGTCAAGGGCGGCCTGAAGGAAGCACTGGAAGGTGCCGACGTGTTCATCGGCGTTTCCAAGCCCGGCATCCTGACCACGGAGCTGTGCAGGACCATGAACAAGGATGCCATCGTCTTTGCCATGGCCAACCCCACCCCGGAGATCATGCCGGACGAGGCCAAGGCCGGCGGCGTGCGGGTGATGGCCACCGGCCGCAGCGACTTCCCCAATCAGGTGAACAACGTGCTGTGCTTCCCCGGCCTGTTCAAGGGCGCACTGAGCGTCCGCGCCCGTGACATCAACAATGAGATGAAGCTGGCCGCCGCCTACGCCATCGCCGACCTCATCACCGATGCCGACCGCAGTGAGGAGAACATCATCCCCGGCGCGTTCGACCCCCGCGTGGCCGAGGCTGTGGCAAATGCCGTGGCAAAGGCTGCCCGCGAGACCGGCGTTGCCCGTCTGTAAGCGGAGGAAGCGTTTATGAGAACCATTTCCGCACAGGAGATCACCGATACCGTTGCACGGCTGTGCATCGAAGCCAACACCCGCCTGCCGCAGGACGTGCAGGCGGCGCTGGACAAGGCCCGGCAGGAAGAGCCGTGGCCGCTGGCAAAGAGCACTCTCGACCTTTTGTGGTCGAACCTTTCCGCCGCAAAAGAAGAAAACCTGCCCATCTGTCAGGATACCGGCATGGCCTGCGTGTTTGTGGAGCTTGGCACCGATGTGCACATTGACGGCAGCTTTGAAGCTGCCATCCATGAGGGCGTGCGCCGGGGTTACACCGACGGCTACCTGCGCAAGAGCATCGTGGCAGACCCTTTGCGCCGGGGCAATACCGGCGACAACACCCCTGCGGCCATCACAGTGCATCTGGTGGACGGCGAGGGCTGCCGCATCACGGTGGCACCCAAGGGCTTTGGCAGCGAGAACATGAGCCAGATCAAAATGCTCAAGCCCGCCGACGGTGTGGAGGGCTTCAAAAAGTTCGTGCTGGACACGGTGAAGCTGGCAGGCTCCAACCCCTGCCCGCCCATCGTGCTGGGCATCGGCGTGGGCGGCAGCTTTGACAAGGTGGCGTATCTGGCAAAGAAGGCCCTGCTGCGTCCGCTGGATGTGCCAAACCCGGACCCCTATTACGCACAGCTGGAGCAGGAGCTGCTTGCCGCCATCAACGAGCTGGGCATCGGCCCGCAGGGCTTTGGCGGCAGGACCACCTGTCTGGGCCTTGCCATTGAGCAGATGCCTACCCATGTGGCGGGCCTGCCTGCGGCGGTGAATATTTCCTGCCATGTGACCCGCCGTGCAAGCGCGGAACTGTAAGGAGGGGCAAAGATGGAATACAGACTGACGACTCCCTGCACGGCCGAGGACCTTGCCCCGCTCAAGGCGGGCGACACCGTGCTGCTTTCCGGCGTGGTGTACACTGCCCGGGATCAGGCCCACAGGCGGATGATTGAAGCGCTGGAAAAAGGCGAACCGCTGCCCTTTGATCTGACCGGCAGTGCCATCTACTACGTTGGCCCCACGCCGGAACGCCCGGGCCAGGTGATCGGCTCGGCGGGACCCACCACCAGCGGCCGCATGGATGCCATGAGCCCGCGCCTGCTGGACCTTGGCAATAAGATCATGATCGGCAAGGGCAAGCGGGACGATACTGTAAAGGCAGCTGTGGTGCGCAACGGGGCTGTGTATCTGGCAGCGCTTGGCGGGGCCGGTGCGCTGATGGCAAAAAGCGTGCAGACGCTGGAAGTGATCGCATGGCCGGACCTTGGTTGTGAAGCCGTGCGCCGCCTGACTGTGAAAGATATGCCGCTGACGGTGATCCTGGATGCCCACGGCGGTGACCTGTACCAGTCCGGCCCGACGGCATATCTGGAAGCAAAATAATTTATCGCCTTTGCACAAAACGCGGCCGACTAAAAACCGGCAAAACAGCAGATTTGCGCAGGATAAATTTGGTTTGTTTTAACAAACTTCCGCGAATTGCTTGCACATCGGCAAAAAGTGTGATATCTTGTACTATATGAAACCGTGGTGCTTTGCATCCCGGCACAGACAGGAGGCAAACATACCATGCAGATCCACCAATCCGCAGAAGATTATCTTGAAACGATCCTTATGCTCACCCAGCGGATGGGCCGTGTGCGCTCCATCGATGTGGTCAATGAGCTGGGCTTTACCAAAGCCAGCGTCAGCATTGCCATGAAGAAGCTGCGCGAGAACGGCTATATCGCGGTGGACGGCGAGGGCAACCTGACCCTGCTGGCACCGGGCCGCGAGATCGCAGAGCGCATCTATAGCCGTCACCGTCTGCTGACCCACTTCTTTATGCAGCTGGGCGTGGACGAAAAGACCGCCGCCGAAGATGCCTGCAAGGCAGAGCATATCCTCAGTGAGCAGACGCTGGAAAAGATCCGTGAGCGCGCCATTGAGACGGATGCTGAGCTTGGCAAGACTGTCAAGTGATCCCCGCAGCATTCCAAGATCGTAAAATGATCCCGTTCCTGAAAAGGAGCGGGATTTTTTTGTATGGAAATTGGGCGGCAGATCCCTCTTGCATCCGGGGTGCGGGTGCGGTATTCTTATAAGATAAGAAGGTTTTACAGCCAAACCGGGAGGAAACAGCCATGGATGCAGACGAGATCCGCACGCTTTTGGGCGATAACATTTTTGAGCGGGCCAAGAAATACCGCAAGCGCATCCAGCAGAGCACCTGCACCGTGAACGCCGATGGCGTGCGGCATATTTCGGCCATGGTACAGGGCAGCGGCGGCAGCTATTACTATACGCAGGCATGGCTGCGGGAGAACGGCAGCTTTGTCAGTGCGTCCTGCAGCTGCCCGTATAACCAGAACGGCGAGGGCACCTACTGCAAGCATATCGGCGCATTGCTGCTGGACGATGCCGAAAAGAATGCCCCTGCACCGGCGGCAAAGCCGGATGCGATTCCCGGCGTTGTGCGCGGCGCGGCGGGCCTTGCTCCGGAACCGGCCCGGCGGGACAGCTATGCCTCCGGGCTGGAAATGCTGTTTGGCAAAAAGTGGCACGGCGAAACGCCGGTGTCGGATCACGAGGCCCGCAGGCTGCTGGATACCTACAAGGAAGCAGCCCTTGAAAACCTTGGTGTGGACGAGACCGCCCAGCGCACCGGCTTTGCCCATCTGGAACCGGAGCTGACCCTCGTGCCCGGCGCACAGCCATGGCTGCGGCTGCGCATCTCGGACGGCGGGCGGCAGTATGTGGTAAAAAGCATCCCGAACCTAATGGAAGCCGTCGAGATGGGCAAAAGCGTCAGCTACGGCAAGGCACTGGCTTTTGTGCACCGGTGGGATGCCTTTGATGAAGAGTCCCGTGCGCTTTTGCAGCTGCTGCGCCGTCAGGTGAACGCAAGGCAGAGCATGGATAAAGCCGCCGTGCGGGTGTACGGCGGGGCCGAACAAGGCCCGGCGGGAGGCATGATCCTGACCGGCGAGATCTTTGATGACCTTGTGCAGCTGTACGAGCATACCGGTTTTTTGGGCGGGTACGAGCTGCGGGAAGGTCTGCCCGTCATTACCATGACCGTGGAGCGCCGCCGCGGCGGTGTGCAGGTGGAAGGCGAACCCGCACTTTCCGCTGTGCAGGGCCTTGACTATGATTACCTGTTCAGCGAGGATACGCTCTGGCGGCTGCAGCGGCCCGGGTGCACCCGCATCCTGCCCGCATTGCAGGCGCTGGGCGGCAAAAGCCTGTTCTTTACCAGCGCAGATGCCACGGCCTTTTGCAGCTATGTGCTGCCGGAGCTGGGCAGCAAGCTGAACATCGTGGACCCGGAACGTCTGCTGCTGAACCAGATCCCGCTGGAACCGGTGGTGCAGTTCTATCTGGACGCACCGGACAGCTTCCGCATCGAAGCACACGCGGAGTTTTTGTACGGGGAGGATAAGGTCACGCCGTTCGTGCCGTCTCCGGCAGGGCTTTTGCGGGATGTGCGCGCCGAGAGCCGGGCAAAGCGGCTGCTGGCCTCTTATCTGCAGCCCGGTGTGGGCGGCAGAGAGGAAGTGTACGGCACCGCTGACGAGGACGAGATCTACCGCATGTTGGAGGAGGGCGTGCCGGCCCTGCTGGCCGAGGGTGAAGTATACCTGACGGATGCCTTCCGCAGCCTGCAGGCCGCGCCGCCCCGCATCACGGTGGGCGTTTCGGTGCACGGCAGTGTGCTGGATCTGGAAGTGGATACCGGCGAGTTCCCGGTGGCAGAGCTGAAAGAACTGCTGCGCTCCCTGCACCAGAAAAAGCGCTACCACCGCCTGCGGGACGGCCGTCTGCTGCGGCTGGACGACAGTCTGGAAGGGCTGGATGAACTGAACGATACACTGGAACTTTCCGGGGCCAAGCTCAAGAGCGGCCACGCCGAGCTGCCGCTCTACCGTGCACCCAGTCTCGACTGGGCGCTCTCGGGCCAGAACGGCCTGCGTTTCAACCGCGACGATGCGTTCCGCCGCATCAGCCGCAGCTTTCACGCCGTGAAGGACAGCGAGTATACTCCGCCGGAAAGCCTGCACAATGTGCTGCGCAAGTACCAGCGGGATGGCTACCGCTGGCTGCGCACGCTGGACGGCTACGGCATGGGCGGCATTCTGGCCGACGATATGGGCCTTGGCAAGACCGTGCAGGTGCTCAGTTACCTGCTGGCCATGAAGGAAAGCGGCCAGCGCCTGCCCAGCCTCATCGTCTGCCCGGCATCGCTGGTGCTCAACTGGCAGGAGGAATGCCAGAAGTTCACGCCGCAGCTTTCCTGCGTGGCTGTGGACGGTGACGCTGCTCACCGGGCAGAGCTGGCAAAGCAGTGGGCGGAAGCCGACCTTGTGGTGACCAGCTATGACCTGATGCGCCGGGACGAGGAGCTTTACAGCGGGCAGCAATTCTACGCCTGCATTCTAGACGAAGCGCAGGCCATCAAGAACCACACTACCCAAAAGTACAAGGCGGTGTGTGGGGTGAATAGCAAAGTGCGGTTTGCCCTTACCGGCACCCCGGTGGAAAACCGCTTGGGCGAATTGTGGAGCATCTTCTCCTTCCTGATGCCGGGGTATCTGCCGCCCTACAAGACCTTCTGCGCCCGGTTTGAAAAGCCTATCGTGCAGGAGGACGACAAAGACGCACTGCGCCGTTTGAACCAGCTCACCGGGCCGTTCATCCTGCGGCGCATGAAGTCCGAGGTGCTCAAAGAGCTGCCCCCCAAGACCGAGAATCTCCACCGCATCGAGCTGGACGAGCAGCAACGCAAGCTCTACCTTGCCGCTGTGGTGGACGCGCGGGAAAAGCTGCGCGCTGCAAAGCCGGAGGATAAAATGGCGGTGTTCGCGGTGCTCATGCGCCTGCGGGAGATCTGCTGCGACCCGCGCCTTGTGGCAGACAACTGGGACGGCGGCAGTGCCAAGCTGGATGCCTGCATGGAGCTGGTGACGGCTGCTGTGGAGGGCGGACACCGCATCCTGCTGTTCAGCCAGTTCACCTCCATGCTGGAACTGCTGGCAAAACGGCTGGACGAAGCGGGCGTGAGCCACTTTACCCTACAGGGCTCCACCCCAAAGCCGGTGCGTGCAGAGCTTGTGCGCCGGTTCAACAGCGGCGAAGCGGATGTATTCCTCATCTCGCTGCGGGCGGGCGGCACCGGCCTGAACCTGACGGCGGCAGATATCGTCATCCACTACGACCCGTGGTGGAACGTGGCTGCGCAGAATCAGGCCACCGACCGCGCCTACCGCATCGGCCAGCGCAATCCGGTGCAGGTGTACAAGCTCATTGCGCAGGACACCATTGAAGAAAAGATCGTGGAGCTGCAGCAGGCAAAGCAGGACCTTGCCGAGACGGTCACCGGCTCGGCAGACGGAGCGATCCTGTCTATGAAACCAGAGGAATTGCTGCAGCTGCTGCAAGAGGAATAAAGAGGAGAAAACATCATGAAAGTCTGGGATCTGCACTGCGATACCCTCAGCGAGCTGCGCAAAGCCGAACATGCGGGCCGGCCCAAGAGCTTCGCGCAGAACGATCTGCATATCGACCTTGAAAAATTACAAAAAGGCGACTATCTGCTGCAGTGCTTTGCAGCATTCGTCAATCTGGGTGACAAAACGCCCGGAGCGGATCCGCTGGTGACAGCGCTGGAAGAGATCGACCAGTTCAAGCGCATCATGGCGGCATACCCGGAAAAAATTGCTCCGGTGTACACGGCGGCGGACATCCACCGGAATGCTGCGGCGGGAAAGATCAGCGGGATGCTCACCATCGAGGAAGGCGCCTGCTGCAAGGGCAGCGTGGGGGTGCTGCGCCGGATGTATGAGCTGGGCGTGCGCATGATGACCCTGACATGGAACCACGAAAACGAGCTGGCAAGCCCGCAGCGGAACCCCGGCGGCGTGCTGGTGCCCCAGACCGAAAAGGGTCTGACCGGGAAGGGCTTTGAATTTCTGGCCGAGATGGAACGGATGCACATGATCGTGGATGTGAGCCACCTTTCGGACAAGGGCTTCTGGGATATCGTGGAGCACGGCACCCGGCCTTTTGCGGCCAGCCACTCCAACTGCCGTGCACTGGCACCCCACACCCGCAACCTGACCGATGAGATGATCCGCGCCCTTTCGGAGTGCGGCGGCATTGCGGGCCTGAACTACTATGCGCCCTTTCTGGACACCGACCCCACCCACCCGGAAAACTGCCGCAGCACGGTGGAGCTGATCGCAAAGCATGCAGCCCACTATAAGCAGGTAGGCGGTGCACAGATGATTGCTCTTGGCAGCGATTTTGATGGCATCGATGGCCCCCACCAGCTGGAAAATGCTGCCTTCCTGCCGCTGCTGGCGGATGCCCTGCGCAAAGAGGGCTTTACCGAGGACGAGGTGGAAGGCATCTACTACCGCAATGCCATGCGCTTTTTTGAGGAGAACCTGTAATAACAACGGAGAATATGCCGATATGGATAAAAACATGACGCTGGAAAAGCGCATTGCTGCGGAGCTGTACTGCTATCAGGGCAAAATGAGCGTGTTCGTGGACGACCTGCAGGGCCATACCGTGGAGGTGGGCGCGGACGAAGAATTTGAGACGGCATCCACCATCAAGGCGTTCATTCTCGCTGCATTGTATTTGCAGGCGCAGCGCGGCAAAGCAGACCTTGCCGAAGAGATCACCTATGAGCAGAGCCAGTTCGTGGACGGCAGCGGTATGCTGCGCGCGCTGGGCGTGGGCGCAAAGCTCAAGGTGAAGGACACCGCCACCATGATGATCATTTGCTCGGACAACATCGCCACCAATATGATCATCGACTATCTGGGACTGGATACCATCAACGCCTGCATCCGGGAGCTGGGCTTTGCGCATACTGTGCTGCACAATCCGCTGCACTTTGACCGCTACCGCCGGCTTGGCACCACCACGCCGCGCGACTACGCGGCGCTGTTCGCCCGCATTGCAAAAGGGGAGCTGGTCAGCCGGGAAGCCAGCGCGGAGATGCTTGCCATCCTGCGCCAACAGCACTACAACACCATGCTGACCCACGATTTTCCCCAGTACTATCTGGACTGCGAGGAGACCGGAGCGCCGGAGCTGATCTGGGTGGCCAGCAAGAGCGGCAGCATGAACGCCTGCCGCAACGACGGCGGCATCGTCCACACCCCCTACGGCGAGTATGTCATCGTGCTGATGAACAAGGATTTTCACGATATCATCGAGTACAATGAACACCCCGCCATGGTGTACGGTGCCCGCGTCTCGCGGATGATCCTGGATCAGGTGCTGGCCTGTGAGGGCCGACTGTCCCTGTCCTGAGACGCACGTTCTCCCAAAGAACAAAATTGGAAAAATAAAAGGAATTATAACAATGGGTATCACGCTCTCGCCATGGATGATGGCGTTTCTCGTTCTGATGACGGGCTTTGCAGGCTTTGTGGATTCGGCAGCCGGAGGCGGCGGTCTTATCAGCCTGCCGGCCTATCTGTTTGCCGGGCTGCCGCCCCACTACACCTATGCTACCAACAAATTCAGCGCCGCCTGCGGCACCACTTTTGCCACAGCCAACTTTTTCAAAAACGGTGCAATGAACCTGAAGGTGGGCATCCTTGCAGCCATTGGCAGCTTTGCGGGCAGTGCACTGGGGGCGCATATCGTGCTGCTGCTCAGCGATGAACTGCTGCGCACCATGATGTTCCTCATCCTGCCAGTGGCGGCGGCGGTCATTTTGTGGCAGCGCGACCTGCCGGACCAGAACCGGGACGACGGAACCCTGAACCTGAAAAAGATCCTGCTGGCGCTGGGCATCGGCTTGGGCATCGGCCTGTACGACGGTATCGTGGGCCCGGGCACCGGCACCTTTGCCATCATTGCCTTTACCACCCTGATGGGCTTTGACCTGCGCACCGCCAACGGCAACGGCAAGGTGCTGAATCTTGCCAGCAACTACGCCAGCCTGTTCACCTATCTGATGAACGGTCTGGTGGTGTTCCACATCGGCATCCCCTGCGCCGTCAGCAACATTCTGGGCAACCTGCTGGGGTCCCATTTCGCCCTGAAAAAGGGTGCGCGCTTTATCCGTCCTATGATGCTGGTGGTGCTGGTGCTGCTGCTGGGCAAGCTCATCTCGGACGCAGTGCTGTGAGCGCCGGGCGCGCCAGAGGCTCCCTCTCCGAGGGAGCTGGCAAAACCGTCAGGTTTTGACTGAGGGAGTTTGCGCCCGTTTCCCGCTGCAAAAAACAAGTCGGGCAGCCCGCAGGCTGCCCGACTTTGCTCGGATGATCTTTTTTCGGTGGTCGCTTATTCCAGCACCAGCCTTTTGTCAAAGAATGCCAGACCAAATGCACCGGGGCCTGCGTGGGTGCCGATGACGCAGCCGATCTGGCGCACCAACGGTTCGCTCATGTGCAGATTTTCACGGAAGTAGTTCTCGATGGGCTGCACTTCCCGCAGGCTGGAAGAATAACCGGCAACAGCGGCAAAGTCCGGGCTGATGCCGCCCAGCTCTTCGATCTTCTTGAACAGGGCCACATAGGCACCGGGCAGGCCGCGGGCCTTACCGGCCATGGCTACCTTACCGTCCTTGATGGTGATGAGGGGCTTGATGCCCAGCATCCCGCCCGCGACGGCCACAGCGGCAGGCAGACGGCCGCCCTTGCGCAGATACTTCAGATCGTCGATGGCGGCAACCAGATGCAGATGCTCCTTGGCGTGCTCCAGATCGGTGGCGATCTGCACCAGCGTCTTGCCTGCGTCACGCAGCTGCACGGCCAGACGCACCAGCAGCGATTCGCCCAGACACACGGTGGCACTGTCCACAAACAGCACGTTGTCTACATTGGCGAGGTCTGCGGCCAGCTTTGCGCACTGCCATGTGCCGGACAGCTCGTGGGACAGGAAGATGCCCAGCACTTCGTCCCCGGCGGCAGCGGCTTCCAGATAGAACTTCTCGAACAGCTCCGGGCTGGGCTGGCTGGTGGTGGGCAGCTTGCGGCAGCTGGCCAGATGGGCATAGTACTCGGTGGGAGTCATGTCGATGCCATCCCGCAGGATGCTGCCATCCTCCAGCGTCACGTTCAGAGGAATCACGGTCACGCCCAGCTGCTCGGCTTCGGCGGGCAGGATGTCGGACGCAGAATCGGTGAGAATACGGATCATAAAATACCTCCGGATTTCCGGTAAAAACAAATTCAAGTAATGTTTCCCGACGCTTTGCAACAAAACGTCGGGAAACATTATACCAGAATCCACAGGGAAAAGTCAATTACCTGAGCGAAAATTGCTTCGTCCCAGCGCAAAATACTTGCGTAAAAGCCGCTGCTTATGATAAGATAGGCGCTGAGAACCGCACGGCAGGGAGGGCAGGCCATGGAGCAAAAGGCAAAAACAAGGGCGCTGCTGGCTGCGTTCGGCTGCGCACTGACCTACCTGCTGGCAGGCAAAGCGCTGGCATTTTTGCCTGCCCCGGCGTGGGATGTGCGGGCGCTGAGTTTTGTGCACCACTGCATCGCTGCACCTGTCGTGGAGGAACTGGTGTTCCGCGGGGCCATCCAGCAGCTGGCGCAGCCCTTGGGCAGATGGCAGGCCGCGGCGCTGCAGGCGGTACTGTTTGCGGTGCAGCACGGCACCCCGGCGGGCATGGCGTGGGCGCTTGGCTGCGGCCTTGTGCTGGGCGCACTTCGTGAACGCACCGGCAGGGTATGGCCGGGGATGCTTTTGCATACATTGAATAATCTGCTGGTTTTTGCAGCAGGATAAAGGGGAATCTATGACCGATTCTGAACTGATGGGCCTTGCGCTGGAAGAAGCCCGCAAGGCGGCTGCACTGGGCGAGGTGCCGGTGGGGGCCGTGGTGGCCCGCAACGGCGAGGTGGTAGCTGCCGC